>JBATGO010000317.1:0-8636 GCA_049665845.1 Pseudomonadales bacterium
GCCGAAGGCCTGTTCCATGCGATCGCGCATGAGCTGGGTATAGAAATGGCTGAGGCCAATTCGCATATTGTTTTAAAGGTGATTGAAGAAGAATTGATGCAACTCGCGGTGCTCGGGCGCAAACCAATTTTGATTGTCGATGAGGCCCAGTCCATGCCTGCGCAGACATTGGAAGCACTGCGTCTGGTCACTAATCTCGAAACCGAAAAACTGAAACTGTTGCAGGTGGTATTGTTCGGACAGCCCGAACTAGATGTCATACTCGCGCAAAACGCAATGCGCCAGTTGGTGCAGCGTATTACCTTCAGTTATCACCTCAAACCATTGGACATGACCGAAGTAAAAGCCTACGTCGGCCATAGACTCGGCAAGGCAGGCTACTGCGGCGAGCCACTGTTCGACAATGACGCAATAGTACTGATTGCCAAAGCAAGTTGCGGCACGCCAAGATTGATCAATGTCCTCGCACACAAGGCGCTGATGTGCGCTTACGGCAAACGTGAAAAATTGGTCGGCAGAAATTTTGTCTATGCCGCCATCGACGATACAGAAGGTATGACACGGCCGGGTTGGTCGTTCTGGCCACGCCGTACAGCAAGGGTCGCCTGAGAAAATGCCAGGAGATCAGTAAAAATGAGCCTCATTGCACAAATGCAGCGCGATCGCCAGCAGGGCGAGCCGCATGCCAGCAATAGCGAGTTACCGCTGTTCGCGGCTGCCGAGGCAATTGCCGCGAGCAAGCGCAAGCGCGGCTCGCTACTTGCGCTGGCGCCAGCAATACTCGTTCCGGTTCTGATCATTGCGGGGCCAGTCCTGGTTGGCAACCATTTCAAGGCGCAGTTAGGTGTGCAGGTGCCGGACACTGCTGTTGTTGCGAACGATATAGTTGCGAACGATATAGGTGCGAACGATATAGTTGCAAACGATATAGCTGCGCACGCTACCGTTGCGAACGTAAAAGATATAGCGCCGCACAACGCGCTGCAAAGTGTTGCCGCATCCAATTCTCCTGCGTCAGTGGACGATGCGACCTCAATTTCTATTCCTGACCGGCAAGCAGGTAGCAAAGTAGCGGAACCAGAGGGCGACGTGCAGCTAGCCAGCACAATCAACACTGCGGTTAGCAAGGCGATTGAAAATCCGAAGACTTTGCGCCCGATACAGGTTGCGCCCACAAAAGAACAGCGCATTGAAGTGCAGGCAAAGCTTGCTGCAGTTTCGCCTGCGCCCGAAAAAAATGCAGCTCGCGAAGCGAATCATGGAACTACCGAGGTCATCGATTTCAAGCGCGTGGCGCCGGTAAGTGCGCTGCAGCGAGACCGGATCCTGCTTGGCAAGGCCAGCGAACTTGTTGAGCACGGGGCCGCAGAGATGGCCCGGCAAATGCTGCAGTCCGAAATCGGGCAAAGTATGGAGTTTCCGGATAGCGCTGCGTTGCTTGCTTCGCTGCTGGTTGAGCATCGTGCGTTTGACCGCGCAGGCGAAATACTGGCGTCTTACATCAATACGCACCCGGGGCACAATACACTGCAGATTACGCAATTGCGACTGCAGCTGTCGCAGGGTAGTTTCGACCAGGTGCTGCAAGGCGTTAACGCGATGTCACCAGGGCTGCGGGACAGGGTTGATGTGATCGAGTTACAGGCAGCTGCATTGCAGTCAATCGGTGATTACAGTGCGGCAAGCTACTACTACCGTCAACTCCTGCGTCGTGACGATACCAATGCGCGATGGTGGATGAGCCTCGCGGTTGCGCTGGACGCGGATGCACAAACACAGGAGGCGCGCCGCGCCTATACGATAGCGCTGGAACACCGTGGTCTTGGTGTGGCGCTTGCCCGGTATGCCCGCCAACGCCTGGCACAACTGTAAACGTCATGTCCAATTTAGCCAGAAGTGAGCGACCACAAAAAATCCGTATCGGCGACCTGCTGATACAGCACGGTGTTATCACCGAGCAGCAACTCGAATACGCACTGCAGGAACAGAAAATTTCCGGTGCAAAGCTCGGCCGCGCGCTGATTGATCTCAACTTCGTCGACGAAGATCGTATGCTGGAATTACTCAGCGTACAGTTGGGTATACCGTTCCTGCGACTCAAGGAATATAGTTTCAAGCAGGAAATTACCCAGCGCCTGCCGGAGTCAACAGCGCGGCGTTACCGTGCGATTGCGCTGCAGGAAGTTGACGGGGAAATGCTGGTCGGCATGGCCGATCCCACTGATATTTTCGCCTATGACGACATCAGCCTGGCACTGTCGCAACCGATAACCCTGGCAGTGGTGCGCGAATCCGAGTTGCTCGAATCACTCGACATGCTGTACCGGCGCACCGACGAGATTGTGAGCCTGGCCGAAGAACTCGGTGACGAGCTTGAGGGGCAGGCCTTTGATCTTGATGACTATGATAGCGACGAAGCTGAAGACGCACCGATAGCGAGGCTGCTGCAATCGATATTCGAAGATGCGGTGCAGGTCAAGGCTTCGGATATACATCTGGAGCCGGACGAGGCAGCACTGCGCATAAGGCAGCGGGTCGACGGCGTGCTGCAAGAGCAGGTGATGAACGAAAAGCGCATTGCGCCTGCATTGGTTTTGCGGCTTAAACTAATGTCCGGGTTAAATATATCTGAAAAGCGCTTGCCGCAAGACGGCCGATTCAATATCAAGGTAAAAAATCATGTTGTCGACGTGCGCCTGTCGACTCTGCCAACGCAGCACGGCGAATCGGTTGTTATGCGCTTGCTCGATAATTCTGCAGGCAACCTCGACATCGAAAAAATTGGCATGCGCGCAGCCATGCGCGACCGCTTTGTCCATTCGCTGCACCAGCCTCACGGCCTGATCCTGGTTACCGGCCCAACCGGTAGTGGTAAGACCACCACGCTATACGGTGCGCTTTCTCACCTGAATAAACCCGAGACGAAGATCATTACCGCGGAAGACCCGGTCGAATATCAATTGCCGCGCATCAACCAATGCCAGGTCAGGGAAAAAATCGGGCTCAATTTTGCAACCGTGCTGCGCGCCTGCTTGCGTCAGGACCCGGACGTACTGCTGGTCGGTGAAATTCGCGATACGGAAACGGCGGAAATTGCTGTGCGTGCGGCTCTTACCGGTCACCTCGTATTATCTACATTGCACACCAATGATGCGGTATCCAGCGCAATGCGCCTAATCGATATGGGTGTGGACGGTTACCTGGTGGCGAGTGCGGTTCACGCCGTCGTTGCGCAGCGGCTGGTGAGAAAAATCTGTGATGTGTGCCACGTAGAATACAAACCCGATACTCGCGAGCAGGCTTTGTTGCAACAGTGGATGGGCGGAGAATCTGGTGAAGCGAAGTTCTATAGAGGCAAAGGTTGCTCGCGTTGCAATATGACAGGCTACCGTGGCCGTATCGGGGTGTTCGAGTTTTTAGAGATAAACGAACAAATGGCAGATGCGCTGCGACGCAACAGCGCGGCTGACTTCGCCAACGCTGCGGTGCAGAGCAAGCATTTTGTGCCGCTTAACATGGCCGCGCTCGAATATGCTCGTGAGGGCGTTACGACGATAGAAGAAGTCTGTCGTGTTTCAGAAATCGAAACCTTGTAAACCGCCATGACTATTTTCAGCTACGCAGGAAGAAACCAGAGCGGCGACCAGGTCAGTGGCGCACTGGATGCCGCAAGTGCTGAGTTGGCTGCGCAGCAATTGCTTACCGGGGGCATTTATCCAACCAGCATTAAACAACAAAAAGCCGATCGGGATGAAGAAGGCATATCATTTTCGATAGGTCGAAAAGTCAGGGCTGACGAGCTGATTATTCTCACGCGCCAGCTTTATAGTCTGACCAAGGCGGGCGTGCCGCTTAACAGCAGTATTCGGGGGCTTGCCAATACACTGAAAAATGCCTATCTGGTGAGGGTGCTGAAAGATGTAGAAAAAAACCTTAACAGCGGCATTACTTTGTCGACCGCCATGAGTCGGCATGTTGAGGTTTTCCCAAGGCTCTACGTGAGCATGGTGATGGTTGGCGAAAATAGCGGTCGCCTTGATGAGGCATTCAGGGAATTGATCGATCACCTGGAGCTTGAGCAGGAGACCGCGCGACGTATTGGTGGCGCGTTTCGATATCCTGCATTTGTCTTTATCGCACTACTCATTGCTATTGTGATTCTCAATCTTTTCGTCATTCCGGTATTTGCAGATCTATTCATGCAGTTCGGTGCAGAACTGCCGCTGATGACAAGGATGCTGCTCGGTACTTCCAACTTTTTTATCGAATACTGGAGCTTGCTGTTAGCGATCAGCGTGGGCGCTGTCGCCGCTTTTATTAGCTGGATCAACAAGGAGGCGGGGCGTATCCAGTGGGATGCATTCAAGTTGCGTATTCCGCTGGTCGGTTCGATTGTAGTGCGGGCGGTGTTGGCGAGGTTCTGCCGGACATTTGCCATGATGATGTCAGCGGGCGTACCGTTGCTGCAAGCAGTCGAACTGTGCTCTACCACGGTCGGCAATGCTGCTGTTGGTGAAAAGATACGCGGTATGCGCAAGGGCATTGAACGCGGCGAGAGCCTGATGCAGGCAATCGGCAACAGCAAAATGTTTACCCCGCTGGTGCTGCAAATGGTCGCGGTAGGCGAACAGACCGGGCAGGTCGATGAAATGCTTAACGAGGTGGCGGACTTCTACAACCGCGAAGTTGACTACGAGATCAAGAATCTCAGCGCGAATATGGAGCCAATCCTGATTGTGATGATGGCAGTGCTGGTAGGTATTCTGGCCCTGGGTATCTTCCTGCCGATGTGGGATATGTTTGGTGTGGTTCAGGGTTAAAGCCAGGCACGAGACGCCGGCTGCGGTTTGGTAAATGTTACTCAAAATCAAATGCTTGGCTATGGGTTAACTATACTGAGCGATGTCTAAAAGGTGAACTTTAGTGCGCAGTCCCGATATATGGCCGGGCACGGTAGCGGTCGGGCGCTTCATAGCATATAGCTGCTGCTGCCATCATCAGGGAACTCAACTGCTGGATTCTGAACCTGTTGGACACCTTAACCGTGAGAGAGGCCCGAACCCTGCTATCGGGTAACCTGGAATTAAACATGAGGCGAATGCCTGTACAAGCCGTATCCCCAGCCCGCGGATTTACCTTTGTGGAACTGGTCGCTGTGATTGTGTTAATCAGTATCCTGGCGGCAATTGCTGCGCCACGGTTTTTCAACCTTAAAGATGATGCAGAGGCAGCAGCGCTGCAGTCGCTGGCGGGCAGTTTTTCCTCCGGTGTTGCAATTGGCAAGGCACAGTGGTTGGCGGATGGAAATTCTCCGGGAAGTGTGACCGAGATCGACATGCGAGTTGTAGTAGATGGTGTTGGTTTTAATATTAACCAGTATGGATGGCTGGACAGTGCTACCCAAAGGGACAACCCGGATTTATCCGTGACTGGTCAAAGCGCGGTCGATTGCCAGGAAGTATTCGAATACATCCTGCAAAGCCCGCCGCGCACGACGACCAGGACCGATTTCGAATCCCGTCGGTCTGCACAATATGCAGTCAGCGTTATCGAAGGGGCAAACTCCGATCGCTGTCGTTACGAATTAATAGTCAGGGCTGAGCAGGATCCCGAAGATGCCTCTTTCTATTTCGATTACGAATTACTCACCGGCAGGGTGACTATCGGCTTGCCAGAGGGCTTGTAACAGAGATATTACATCGGGTACAAAAAAACCTACTTAACTGTTATTTATGGCCAGTCTACCGTCATGGGTCGGGAAGGTACATTCGGCAAACACAGTGGCTGATTAATTATCAGGCAGTAGCTAATCGGGGTCAGGAACCCCTGGCATGAGGAGTGAGTGATGAAACAGGTTATACAAAGAAACGGCGGTTTTACATTGGTTGAGTTGGTAGCGGTCATTGTGCTGCTCGGTATACTTTCGGTCGCGGCGTTGCCCAGGTTTATTGATTTGCGCGGTGATGCGCGTAACGGTGTGCTGCAAGGTGTAATTGGTTCCACACAGAGCGCGGCCGTACAAATCTATGCCAAGGCATTGATCCAGAATTCGGTGGCGGCAACCGGCACCGTTACAGACGGTAGCAATACCGTGGCAACGGTTTTTGGGTACCCGGCGTCAAACAGTACGACTAACGACGACATAGCCGACCTGCTAAGCGTCGACGGCGATGCCTCGCTGATTTTTGAAGCCGCGGTTGCAGCGGCAACCAGCAGGGAATTTGGTTACGATGACGATGGTGACGGTTCTGTTGACGACGACGGCTGCTACGGTACCTATACCGATTCAGGCGCAGCGGGCACATTGCCTGCGATCGTTATCACCGCCAGCACAGGTTGCTAGTAACCTGTGCTGCTGCATTGCCCGCAAACTGCGTGTGTATCACTATTGTAGAAATCAGTTGCGGTGGCAGGGTGCCAGCTTGCGCGCATGAATCCTGCCAATGCAAGTGAACACCATCGCAAAGAAGCAGCGCGGTGTGAGCCTGGTCGAGTTGGTCGCGACCATAGTCCTGGTAGGCATCCTTGCTGTATCGGTGATTCCACGATTTACCAGTAGAGGCGGCATTGTAGAGTTCGCGCTACGTGACCAGATTGCAGCGCTTTACCTGCAGGCGCAGCAGCGCGCCATGTTTGACCACAGCGGCGCTTGCTACAGCCTGAAAATCGATACGGGTGAAGCGAGAGTAGAAAAAGATGGAGCGCCTTTGGGCGCAGAATCCCGCATCGCTTTTAATGGCGATTTCGCAGGCCTCAGTGTTACTTCGATAAATCTGTTTCTGGACCCACTGGGTAATGTGCTGACTGGCGGCGCAAACTGCGCGGCGGCTTCGAATCCAGGCGCTGCGATAAACATCAGTATCAGTGGAAGCTCCAACGCCAACATCATTATTCATCCGACCGGCTATGTGGCGAGAAACCTCTAGCGCTGTTGCTGCGCGCCGATCGCACAGTGATGGTGCCGATTCGCATAGATCGCCTACCTTGCATGGTGGAATTTCCCGCGGTTTCACGCTAATAGAAATTATTGTCGGCTTTGTGATCGGCGCTTTCGCGATATCGCTCTTTACTACCCTGATTCTGCCGCAGCTCACGCGAAGCGCCGAGCCAATGTTCCAGGTTCGCGCTGCAGAACTCGCGCAGTCAATCCTCGAAGAGGCAGCGAGCAGGCGGTATGATGAAAACAGCGCAGTGGGTGGCACCCCGCCATGCAATTCTGCTGGCGCCCCGGTTTGCACACCGAGTGGATCACTGGGTGTGGATGCGGGCGAAACAAACCGCAGTAACTTCGATGATGTCGATGATTACAATGCGTTCTGCAGTGCCGACAACAATGTGCAGGATATCTTTGGCAGCGACATCACTGCCTCAGGCCAGTTCGCAGGGTTCAGCTTTCGTTTTTGCGTAGATTATGACGGTGACTACGACGCCGCGCTTAACGAAGCGGGCATAAACGAGTTTGATGCAAAGTTGCTGAGCGTTACGGTTACGCCGCCAGCACCTGCAGTTCCGCTCAGCATCAGCATGTATCGAAGTAATTACTAGCTGCTTGCCTATGCAAACACAACCGGAATTACCGCTAAGCGGCAGTACATTTTTTCGGCGGACGCCAGTTATAAAACGCCGGTCGCAGCAAGGCGTGACATTGGTCGAGCTTGTCGCTTCGATTGTATTGCTCGGCATTATCGGTACCGGGCTTGTGAATTTCATCAGCGGTAGCGCAAAAGCCTATCAGGAAGTGCTGCGTCGCGATGAAATAACCCAAATTGGCCGATTCGCAATAGAGCGGGTCAGCAGGGAATTGCGAACTGCATTACCCGGCAGTGTGCGGGTTGCAGGCAGTTGTGTTGAGTTTGTTCCAGTATTGGCGGCATCAATGTATACAGCGCTGCCAGTATCCGGGCTGTCCCCGGCAGCGAACGACTTTACCGTTGTCAGCACAGCAGTGCCGGCTAATGCAAACCGGGTCGCGGTGTATACGCTTGATGGAGCAGACGTGTATGGAGCAGCTTCCCATTTGCGTGCATTTGATGTCGGGTCTGCGAGCAGTGCAGCAGGAGAGACGACCTACAACTTCGCATCGCCATCCCAGCAGTTTCCTGAACAGTCGCCTGGCAGGCGAATTTACTTTGTGAACCAGCCTGTCAGCTTCTGTGTGGCAGGGCCAGTCTCCAGCCGTGTTTTAAATCGATATGAGGGCTATGGATTTACTGCCGTGCAGTCCAGTCCACCCGCAGGCGGCAGCCCAATCGCGGAATTTATCCAGCTAAATGATGGCGGTGCAGTGGTTCCTTTCGGTTTCGATCCCGGTACGCTGCAACGAGGCGCGTTGGTGCATCTGGACTTCAGGTTCCTGGCTCGAGGCACTAATGCAGAATGGGTTCGCTTTAGCCAGGATGTGGCTTTAAAAGGTGCGCCGTGAACATCAAACAGCTAACAGCGGCGCTGTGCATGCTGGCCTGGGTGCACTCGGCGGTTGCCGCCTTTAACGTCAGCAGCATCCCCGCCACCGCGTTTGAAAACACCACTACAGCAGTAGTCTGGTCGGGCA
This sequence comes from Pseudomonadales bacterium, assembly GCA_049665845.1. GTDB lineage: Bacteria > Pseudomonadota > Gammaproteobacteria > Pseudomonadales > UBA7434 > UBA7434. The sequence goes on from JBATGO010000317.1 coordinate 8,552, forward strand.
GCAATACAGGCAATCCTGTCGACGATGACTACCAACAAGTGAATTTCGGATTCGGGTTCGATTTCGGTGGTGTGACCTATACCAG
>JBATGO010000318.1:0-3320 GCA_049665845.1 Pseudomonadales bacterium
GTGCTGACAGTGCGTTCGATATCGGGGGAAGTGCAATCATACCCGCCAGTGAGTATGGAATTTGATTCCGGGTTGAACTCGGTGAGCAAGGTTTCCATGCCTGCATCTGTTGATGGCGAAACGAAAAGGGCAGCCGTTCGGCTTGCAGAGCAAGCCGTGGCGTTATTGGCCGGGGTTGGTGTGTTTGCAATCGAAATGTTTGTCACCAGCGATGGTGAGCTGTTGATAAACGAAATTTCACCCCGGGTACATAATTCAGGGCACCTGACCCTTGATGCCTGCAATGTCTCGCAGTTTGAATTACACGTGCGAGCTGTGCAGGGTTTGCCATTGGTAGAAATAGTAGAGCTGTCTCCCGCGGTTATGCTCAATATTCTTTACGCCGAAACAATGCGGGATTTCTGCCCTGACAAGCCGGTCATCGACCATCGGCCCGATTGTGGAACAACGGTATACTGGTATGGCAAGATGCCTGGAAGTATCGGGCGTAAAATGGGCCATATCAATACGGTAGCGACAACGGTTTCCCGTGCAACCGACCTGGCGAATGCCGCACTGACTGAATTAGCCAGTAACAACCCGGAGAATACGTAGTGAAACCAGTAATTGGCATCATTATGGGAAGCGATTCAGACCTGCAGAAAATGGAGGCGGCTGCGAAAACGCTGGATAAATTAAATATTCCCTATGAAATCGATATAGTGAGCGCACACCGCACGCCGGATAAACTGCACGCATACGGAAAAGAAGCGGAGGCGCGCGGTATCAAGGTCATTATCGCCGGTGCCGGCGGTGCGGCACATTTACCGGGTATGGTCGCGGCGCTTAGTGTCCTGCCCGTGATTGGCGTGCCGATTAGCGCAACCAGTCTGGAGGGCATGGATGCCTTGCTCTCAATCGTACAAATGCCCGCAGGTGTACCGGTCGCTACTGTCGCTATCGACAACGCAGCAAATGCGGCAATCCTGGCGGCGCAAATAATTGCAACTGGCGATGTGAAATTAAGGGAACGACTGCACGCATACAAGGAAGGCATGCGAGAGCAGGTATTGGAGAAATCCGCGAAATTGCGTGATACAAGGGCAAGCTAGTGTCAGTATTCCTGAGCAACCTGAGTTCTCCGGCTCTGCTGTTCTTTTTTCTCGGTGGTGTTGCAGTCATCGCGCGCTCTGATCTCGAAATCCCACCCCAGATTGCAAAGTTTCTTTCCCTTTACCTGCTATTTGCCATTGGTTTCAAGGGCGGCGTGGCGCTCTCCGAATCCAGCATCGATGCCGGTATGTTACTTACGCTGCTGGCAGCGATGGCATTATCGGCAGCGATACCGTTGTACGTGTTTTTCATGTTTCGCAGTCGCGTTGCAATAGCAGATGCTGCAGCGATCGCCGCTACTTATGGCTCGGTGAGTGCCGTAACTTTTGTCACTGCCGCCGGTTACCTGGACATCCAGGAAATTGCATGGAGCGGCTATATGGTAGCAGCCATGGCGCTCATGGAATCGCCGGCTATTATCGTGGGCATACTGCTTTACAAGCGTTTTGCCAGTGAGGATTCTGCAGCTGCGGGTGCATTTTCCTGGAAGCAGTTGCTTAACGAGGCATTATTCAACAGTTCAGTATTCCTGATCCTGGGCAGTATGCTGATCGGATGGATTACCGGGCCGGCGGGGATGAGCCAGATAGAGCTGCTGGTTAAGGATCTGTTTCTGGGCCTGCTATGCCTTTTCCTGCTCGATATGGGAATCGTAGCGGCGCGCAGGTTCAGGGACTTTCAGCATGCAGCAGAAAGTGAAAGACGGGCGCAGTCCTTCAGCCTGATGTTGGTGGCGGCTATATGCATACCCTTGATCAATGCCATGCTGGCGCGTGCGGTCGCTGCGCTGCTGGGCCTTGATGAGGGTAATGCGCTGTTGTTTATTGTGCTGGTTGCCAGTGGGTCATATATCGCGGTGCCTGCGGCAATGCGTCTGGCCCTGCCGGAAGCAAACCCGGGCACGTTCCTGACCATGTCACTGGCGATTACTTTTCCGTTTAACCTGTTAATAGGTATTCCCGCCTATCATGCATTGGCGAGGTGGTTACTATGAAGCAATGCAAGCGTATCGAGATCGTGATTGAAGCGCCGCTGGCGCAGCGCTTGACAGAAGAGCTTCGCCAGCTTGGCGTGCCGGGGTTTACGCTTGTCCCCGATGTCAGGGGCGCAGGCGATCGCGGTGAACGCCGGGCAGATGAACTTTCAGGAGAATCCAGTAACTGTATGATACTGATTGCCTGTGACGATCAGGCATTGATCGAAAAGATTCTTGATGCTGTGCGGCCTTTACTCTCGAGAAGTGGCGGCATCTGCCTGGTATCCGATGCACAGTGGCTGCGCCATTGAGTGCGGCGCGATCACCCTGGCATCAACATGTTTCCTTGCTGTCATTTCAAACTCGTACTGCTAGCAGAGCGTTTCGCCAGTTCTTCGTCGAGAATTTCAACCAGTCGGGCGCGATCAAACTGGTGAGCCTGCCCGTCGTTTAATTCGAGCATTTTACTGATTTGCCGACGTACGGTTGCGTCCGCTTCTGCCACGTTAGCAGTCACCATGTACCTGGACCGGGGCAGATCGCTACGCATGATATGCAGTGCTGCCAGGGCGACATCGATAGGGTCAGCACCCTGTTCTACCTGCCCGAGCCGCTCCAATACTGTCGCACGTTCTGCCGCGTATTTGCTGTCTTCAGTCCAGTAATTCTCTTTGAGCAATAAATTTTTTGCAGCATTGCCGATATTGGATGCATAGTTGCCCGGCTCTATAACATGTACGCTGACATCGAATCGCGCCATTTCCTTCGCAAGTGTATCGGTGTAGGCTTCAATGGAGTGCTTGCTCATACTGTATGCACCAAACATCGGGCTTGAGAGAATCCCCGCGATAGAACCAGTGGTTGCGATACGGCCTTTGCTCGCCATGATTAACGGCGCAAAAGCCTGGGTTACCCTGAAAGGCCCATATACGTTTACATCCATCTGGTAATGCAGTTGTTCTACTGGAAGTTCCAGCATAGGGCCAAACACCGCTACGCCTGCGTTATTGATTAGGCCGTACAGGCCGCGGCCCTGCTTCTCGACAAACTTTACCGCAGCATCTATCTCCTTTTGTTTGCGCACATCAAATTGCACGGCAGTGACGTTGTCCATTTCGTTCATTGCTTTCATTTCATCTTTGTGCAGTACACCGGCATAAACGAAGAAGCCGTTGCTGGATAATTCCTGGGTCATTTTCAGGCCCAGGCCGGAGCTCGCGCCGGTTACCAATACAGCTTTCAGAGCCTGGTC
>JBATGO010000319.1:0-8705 GCA_049665845.1 Pseudomonadales bacterium
ATCCGATCAGCGACAGCAGCGGCGAAGCACTCTACATCCGCGACGAGGAAACCGGTGCCTTTTGGTCACCAACACCCCTGCCAGCACGCGGTCAGTCCGGCTATGTGAGTCGACACGGATTTGGTTACAGCGTGTTTGAGCACGATGAGGCCGGTATTTCCTCCGAGCTTTACCACTATGTGGCTATGGATGCGCCGGTAAAATTTGCCGTCATCAAGTTGCACAATCATTCCGGTCGCCCTCGTCGCCTGTCCCTGACGGGCTATTGGGAACTGGTGCTGGGTGAATGGCGACACAGCAACATGATGCACATCATTACTGAAACCGATCCCCACAACGGTACGCTGTTTGCCCGCAATGCTTACGGTCGCGAATGCGCCAACCGTGTTGTGTTCGCCCAGGTCAGCGAGGCGGGACATACCGTGAGCGGCAGCCGTGACGAATTCATCGGGCGCAACAGCTCATTGTCTAATCCCGCAGCCATGCACCGCGAGCAACTGTCCGGTAGAACCGGTGCGGGGCTCGATCCGTGTGCTGCCCTGCAGACCCACATCGAACTGGCAGCCGGACAGGAACGGGAAATCGTGTTTGTCTTTGGCGCCGCGCGCAGCAACGACGAGGCACAGCATTTTATCCAGCGTTTTGGCAAAACCGCCGGCGCGCGCCAGGCATTGGAGCAGGTATGGGAATACTGGAACCACACCCTGGGTGCCGTGAACATAGAAACCCCGGATCCGGCGCTGGATGTGTTGACCAATGGCTGGCTGATTTATCAGACCTTGTCCTGTCGTTTGTGGGGACGCAGTGGTTATTATCAGTCCGGTGGTGCGTATGGCTTTCGCGATCAATTACAGGACACCATGGCTCTGATCCACGCGACACCATGGCTGGCCCGTGAGCAGATCATCCGCTGTGCCGAACGCCAGTTTCCCCAGGGCGATGTACAACACTGGTGGCACCCACCCAATGGGCAGGGTGTGCGTACCCATTTCTCCGATGACTATCTGTGGCTGGTCTATGCAACCTGCCGCTATGTACAGATGACGGGTGACACTGGTGTGCTCGACGAGACCATCCACTTTTTGGAAGGTCGCGCCCTGTATGCCGAGGAAGAGGCCTATTACGACCAGCCACAGCGATCCAATGACACCGCCAGTCTCTACGAACATTGTGTGCGCGCCATTCAATACGGCTTGCGCCTTGGTGAACATCAGTTGCCACTGATTGGCTGTGGCGACTGGAACGACGGCATGAACCTCATCGGCAAGGATGGCAAGGGTGAGAGTGTCTGGCTCGCATGGTTTCTATATGACAACCTGAAACAATTTTCCAGCCTGGCGCGCAACAGAAACGACTCGACCTTTGCCGATAACTGTACCAGCCAGGCTTCAAGCCTGCGCGCAAACATTGAGGCCAACGCCTGGGATGGCAACTGGTATCGGCGCGCCTATTTTGATGACGGAACACCGTTAGGCTCGGCCGAAAACGATGAATGCCAGATCGACTCGATCAGCCAGAGTTGGGCCGTCATTTCCGCCGGTGGCGATCCTCAGCGTGCACGTCAGGCAATGGACCAGGTCTACACACGACTGGTACGACGCGATGCACAATTAATCCAGCTACTTGATCCACCCTTCGATAAATCGAATCTCGAACCCGGGTACATCAAAGGTTATGTTCCCGGCGTTCGCGAAAACGGGGGCCAATATACCCACGCTGCGATATGGACTACAACCGCCTTTGCGCTGCTGGGTGACAAGCAACGCGCATGGGAGTTATTCGCCATCCTCAACCCCATCAATCACGCCAGCAATGCCGAAGAGATGCAGCGCTACAAGGTCGAACCCTATGTCATGTGTGCGGATATTTACGGCGCAGCACCACACACCAGCCGTGGTGGGTGGACCTGGTACACAGGTGCAGCAGGATGGATGTATCGTTTAATTCTGGAAACCTTGCTGGGTTTGCAACTGGAAGGCGATCATCTGTGCATTGAGCCGTGTATTCCAGATGATTGGCCATCCTATAAAATTCGCTACCGCTTCATTCAGACCACATACCACATCAATATCAAACGTGTGGGCGAAAAATCTCAACAGGTTAGACGCGTACTTGCAAACGGAGCCCTATTAAACGGTGCCGTCGTCGAAGGCACAGCACGTATTCCGATGATGGACGACCGGAGTGAACATCACATTGATATAGAACTGGATTGAGTGCAAGTGCAGTGGCATGCTGGACGAACAATTACTCCATTCGAGTATAAATATGCCATATTTTCTCTTAATTTTATGCAGTTAGCACAGTACGCGGGAAAGAATCAGCGGGAGTTAGAAGCTATCACTGGTATAACTAGTTTCCGGATTGCTCCAAAGCGCGAGTTGTTCAAACTCTAATACCAAGACGGAATCAATTTGCCTGTCATGGTATCGACACTTTCTGCCTTGCTACACGCAACGAATACCATGAAAAATACCATTGATGACGCAGAATACATTATCAATGGAAGTTATTTTATTTTTATATTTCAATTCGTTACGATCTTATGTCACTCCCACTCTATAGTCGCCGGCGGCTTGCTGGAAATATCGTACACCACGCGCGAGACATGTGCGATTTCGTTTTTAATTCTTCGAGACACCAGTTCAAGCAAATCGGGCGGCAGGTGGGCCCAGCGCGCGGTCATAAAATCAATAGTCTCCACCGCGCGCAACGCAATTACCCATTCGTAGCGACGCGCATCACCTACCACGCCCACCGATTTTACAGGCAGGAACACTGCAAAAGCCTGGCTGGTTTTTCATACCAGCCCGAGCGGCGCAGCTCTTCGATAAATATGTGATCGGCCCTGCGCAGAATATCGGCATATTCCTTTTTTACCTCGCCGAGAATGCGCACACCGAGTCCTGGCCCCGGAAACGGATGCCGATACACCATGTCGTGCGGCAATCCCAGCTCGACGCCAAGCTCACGTACCTCGTCCTTGAACAATTCGCGCAACGGTTCTATAAGTTTGAGGTTCATGTGTTCGGGCAGGCCGCCAACATTATGGTGCGACTTGATCACATGCGCCTTGCCGTGCTTTGATGCCGCGGACTCGATAACATCCGGGTAGATCGTGCCCTGCGCCAGCCAGTTGGCATTGTCAATTTTCCCTGCTTCGCGATCAAAAATATCGATAAATGTGCCACCAATAATTTTGCGCTTTTTCTCGGGGTCATCAATACCTGCAAGCTTGCCGAGAAATTCATCCTCTGCATCCACGCGGATCACATGTACGCCCATGTTGCTGGCGAACATCTCCATCACCTGTTCGCCCTCGTGCAGGCGCAGCAGGCCGTTATCGACAAACACACAGGTGAGCTGGTCGCCGATGGCGCGATGCAACAGCGCAGCGACTACCGAGGAATCAACACCGCCGGACAAGCCAAGAATAACGTGGTCATCACCTACCACGCCGCGCACATACTCGATTTCCTTTTCGGCGATGTTCGAGATGTTCCACAGCCCGTCGCAGCCACAGATATTGCGCGCAAAGCGCGACAGTATTTCCTTGCCGATTGCCGTATGCGTAACTTCCGGATGAAACTGCAAGGCGTAAAAGTTTCTCGGTACGTCGGCCATCGCTGCGATAGGCGCGCTATCTGTTGAAGCGAGCAGCTTGAAGCCCTGCGGCAGCGTCGTCACCTTGTCGCCATGGCTCATCCACACATACGATGGCTCGCCAACCGCGAGCAAGCCTTCGGTGAGCGGTGACTCGCTGGCAAGCAGGATTTCAGCGTGGCCGAATTCGTGAGTTGCAGACGCCTCAACCGCACCACCCAATTGACTGGCCATGGTTTGCATGCCGTAACAAATGCCAAGTACCGGGATGCCCAATTCAAAAATAATTGGCGCTGCAAACGGTGCGCTATCACCGACTACCGTCTCGGGCCCACCTGACAACACGATGCCGCGCAGGTCGGAAGCGTTGTATACCGATACATCTGCATCCCAGGCGACGATCTCGGAATACACGCCGCATTCGCGCACGCGCCGCGCAATCAGCTGCGTATACTGCGAACCAAAATCGACAATGAGAATTCGCTGTGACTGTATATCACTGGACATAGAATATAAATAATCGCTGGCGCGAACGCTGTTCGCGTTGCGCCTGGTTAATCAATCAATGGTATTGCACGCCTGTTGTGAAAGCGCGAAAGATCATTGCACCGGGTAGTTTGGCGCTTCCTTGGTAATGCTGACATCGTGCACATGGCTCTCGCTCATGCCTGCTGCGGTAACACGCACGAACTTAGGCTTGGTTTGCATTTCGGCAATCGTCGCGCAGCCGGTATAACCCATCGCAGAACGCAGGCCCCCTACCAACTGGCCGATAATGCGCGTAACAGGCCCTTTATACGGGACGCGCCCTTCAATACCTTCGGGTACCAGTTTTTCGGTGCCTGCACTGGCGTCCTGGAAATAGCGGTCACTGGAGCCCTGCAATTGCGACATGGCCCCGAGCGAGCCCATGCCGCGATAGGATTTGTAGGTTCGCCCCTGGTAGAGTTCTACTTCGCCGGGTGCCTCTTCAGTGCCGGCCAGCAAGCTGCCAACCATTACCGCATCGGCGCCCGCAACAATCGCCTTGGCAATGTCACCGCTGAAGCGAATGCCGCCATCGGCAATAATCGCCACCCTGCCACCGAGCGCTTTGGCGACTTCAGCGACCGCAGTAATTTGCGGCACGCCGACGCCGGTAACCACGCGCGTGGTACAGATTGAACCCGGGCCTATGCCAACCTTCACCGCATCAGCACCCGCCTCTTCCAGTGCCAGCGCCGCTTCTGCAGTAGCGATATTACCGCCGATTACCTGCATCGCCGGATAACGCTGCTTGATCCAGCGCACCCTGTCTAACACATTCTTCGAGTGGCCGTGCGCAGTGTCGACACACAGCACGTCGACGCCGGCCTCGACCAGCGCGGCGACGCGCTCGTCGGTATCGCCCGCAACGCCCACCGCTGCGCCTACGCGCAACTGCCCGCTCGCGTCCTTGCAGGCATTGGGGAAGCGCTGCGCCAGCTCAAGGTCTTTTACCGTGATCATGCCGCGCAGATCGAAAGCCTCGTTAATCACCAACACTTTTTCGATGCGGTTCTGGTGCAGGACTTTTTTGACTTCCTCCGGGTCGGTGCCCTCGAGCACCGTGACCAGGCGTTCGCGCGGCGTCATAATATTGGCGATTGGCGCGTCCATGCTGGTTTCATAGCGTACATCGCGACTGGTAACGATGCCGACCAGCGCGCCATTTTTCATGACCGGCACGCCGGAAATATTGTGTTGCAGCTTGATGTCGAGCAGTTCACGGATAGTTGCCGATGCGTCGATAGTAATCGGGTCGCGCACCACCCCGCTTTCGAATTTTTTAACCGCGCGCACTTCGCGCGCCTGCTGCTCAACGCTCATGTTCTTGTGAATGATGCCAACGCCACCGGATTGCGCCAGCGCAATGGCGAGACCCGACTCGGTAACCGTATCCATCGCCGATGAAAGCAGGGGAATATTGACCTGGATCTCGCGCGTCAGCCGGCTTTGCAGGCTCACCGTGGTGGCAATCATTTCGGAATAGTCGGGCAGCAGCAAGACGTCGTCAAACGTCAGTGCTTCATGGGCAATACGCGGCATAAAATCAGGACCTGGGCGGGGACAGGTGGCCCCGACACATCGATTGGCTTGGCAGCAACACGGAAGGGAGCCGATGCAGGTGCGGGGAGCGTCGACCCCGGCGACCGGGATTGACCGCGCATTATAGGGCCCGCTGCCAGCGCGGTAAATGGCCGCGTGCCGCTTGCTGGCAGCAGCCTTCCTGGGGGCCTACAATCGAGGCGGCAGGCAGCTTCCGCGCGACCGCAGCCGCCCCGCACGCCCTGCTGTTGCAAAAATGTGCGCGCAGCGCCTATCACTCACCCTGGCGCGCCGCAGTGAGTTAGCGCGACACGGAACCTGCTAAAACACGAATCCCGCAAAAATAACCGGAACCTGCCAAAACGTGGAAAGCAAAATTTATACAGTCAGCGAACTGAACCGGCTCGCACGCGGCGCCCTGGAAAAGGATTTTTCCGGTATTGCGGTCGAAGGTGAAATCAGTGACCTGCTGCTGCATCGATCCGGGCATTGGTACTTCACCCTGAAGGATGCCGACGCACAGCTGCGCGTGGCAATGTTTCGCGGCAGCAACCAGCGCGTGGCATTCAAGGCGGAGAACGGCCTGCAAGTGCTGCTTACCGGTCGCGCCAGCATTTACGAGCCGCGCGGCAGCTACCAGTTTATTGCCGAGAGCATGGCGCCGGCGGGGCTTGGCAAACTGCAACTGGCATTCGAGCAGCTCAAAGCCAGGCTCGCCGAGGAGGGTCTGTTCGAACCGGCGCGCAAACAGCCGCTGCCGACGATGCCCAAATGCATCGCGATCATCACGTCGCCTCAGGGCGCGGCGATTCGCGATATGCAAAGCACCTTTGCCCGGCGCATGCCGGGAATCGAACTGCTGATATTGCCGGTTGCTGTACAGGGGCAAGGCGCAGCTGCACAGATCGCCGCGGCGATTGAAGAGGCCAATGCCCTTGCAGCCGCTGATCCCGCGATTGTTGGCGAAGATTCCGTTCCAGCGCCCGAAGCGATCATTATCGGCCGCGGCGGCGGCTCGCTGGAAGACCTGTGGAGCTTTAACGAGGCCACCCTGGCTTACGCGATTGCTAACTCGAAACTGCCGGTAGTGAGCGCAGTAGGCCATGAAACCGATTTTACGATCGCCGATTTTGTCGCCGATGCGCGTGCGGCAACGCCCACCGCGGCCGCCGAGCTGCTCAGCCCGGACAGGCGCGACTTACTGCGCCAGCTCACTATTGTCGCCACCCGCCTCGCGCGTGCGATCGGGCAACGCAATAACCGGCTGGTCGCTCAGCTTGCCGGCTTAACGGCACGCTTGCGGCACCCAGGCGACCGCATGCTGCAGCAGAGCCAGAAGCTCGATCTGCTCGACACCCGGCTGCGTAACGCGCAGGGGCTGCGCTTGCTGGCCGCCGCTGCACGGCTCGATCGAGCCGCTACTGCGTTGCTGCAACATTCACCCGCGCAACTTGCAGGACAGCGGCGCGCCGAGCTGGCAGCGCTACAGGGCAGGCTGGATAATGCAGTGCGGGAACGGCTTGCCGAGCGCAAACATGCCACCGAAAAACTCGCCTCGAATTTACACATCGTCAGCCCGCTGGCGACGCTGCAGCGCGGCTATGCGATTGTCTCTGGCGCGGGCAATGAAATTCTACGTACGCGCGCGCAGGCTAGCCCTGGCGACCGGGTTCGTGCGCAATTGCAGGACGGCCGTTTACTGTGCGTTGTAGAAGGGATCAGCGACGAGCTTATCGCCGCGGATTCGCAGAACGAGCGGGGCCAGTAACAGGCTTAATAATTGGCTGGCAGCCGACGGTGAATCACGATATGACGGTTTTCAAAGCTTATATAACCGCCAATGGTGAGATCTTTCAGAATACGTGCAACCATTTCGCGCGAGGCGCCGACGCGGTCGGCGATATCCTGCTGGGTAAGCTTTTCTTCGACGTAAAATTCGTCGTTGCGCTCAGTCGCCAGGCTGTTAAGTACCTTGGTTACGCGACCATATACATCCTGCAGTGCAAGGCTCTTGACCTTTTCGGTTAATGCGCGCACACGACGCGTGATATTCCTGATCAGCGTCTTGGCGATATTCGGGTGGTCATCGAGCACGCGGTTGAAATCCTGCTTGTAGATAATGCAGAAGTCCGCTTTTTCCATCGTGCGCACCGACGCGGAACGACGGTCGTCGTCGAGCAGCGCCAGTTCCCCGAAGTAGTCGCCGCCGCCCAGCGTGTTCATAATGAACTCCTTGCCGTTTTTATCGCTGCAGTAGACCTTTACCTTGCCACTCTCGATCACATATAACGAGTCGGCGACGTCGTTCTCGTTAATGATGACCGTGTTCTTGGGGTAGCTTCTGCGAATGCTGGACTCCTCAAGCGCAGCGAGCTCCGCGTCCGAAAGTCCTGCAAATATCTCAACCGTTTTCAACAAGCTCACTCTATGCTCTCCGCCTCATGCATTTATTGCGATTACAATCGCCGCCACTATCTCAGTCATTATCTCAGTCACAGTCACTATTGCTTGATCCTTGCCTGGCTGCGCCGGATTGACACTGTCAATGACGCCGCTCCTGCCAGGTCCGCGCGCCAGCCGCCGGTATGCTCTCTCGGCCATTATGCAGTACTGCCGCAGGTGGCGCCGGTGTGGGGGCGCATTTTCAACGATTTTGACCCGGCTTCGCAAGGCGACAGGGCAAAATTTGCAAGTTGCAGCAAATTGTCCCAATCAGGTGCGGCAGGCGCACCCGGCCAGCCCCTGCGATACGGTTATACTTCGCGCTCTGCGTGCTTGTGCTCATACGCTCGCCCTGGCGCCCGGTCAGCTGCCTGCAGACGCGCGCAAAACACCGCTATCTGCGAACTACGACTATCGAGGAAGCTGCATGACAGACCCGCTGCCAATGCGTGAGCTGGCGAGGCTGCAAAGCCTGCAAATCAAGGTTGGGCAGATGCTGTTCAAAAGCAAGCTCAGCGGAACCCTGCGCGAGGACATGGAGAAACTTTTCGCTGCACTGGAACAAAATGTCAATAAATATGATGAACTGGACC
>JBATGO010000320.1:0-6730 GCA_049665845.1 Pseudomonadales bacterium
GCGACTGCGCTAGCAGCTCCGCCGAGCAAATCATCGATCTCTGCCTCGAGCCCGGGATCAAGCGTCAGGATCTGGGCTTTCTGGATTTCAACCTGGGCAGCATCGCCAATTTCGTCGTAAACCTCGAGCAACTTCATGCGCAAGTCGGTACGCAACGGCTCCTGCTCTATCGCAGCCTCCAGCATCGAGACAGCCTGGTCATTGCGGCCATAGGCGAGGTAGATATCAGCCTCTGCGATCGGGTCATCAGGCAGTTCCTCGAGCGTGGACTCTTCATCAGCAGCGCCCTTGGCAACTGCCGCGTAGTCGTCATCGCTGCCATCGAAACTGCGCTCAAACTGCTGGTCAAATTCGCCGCGCAACTCGGCATCGTTGGCAGGATCAACCGCCGCCACCGTATTCGCGTTCGGCGCCGCCGGCTCAAATTCATCCTCATCATAGGCTGCTGCCGGCGTCTCAAATACGGTTGCTGTGTAATCGTCTTTCTTGCGCGCGAACAGCCATGCAACCAGCCCGGCAAGCACAATGCCCAAACCTGCAATGGCCATCAACAAGCCGCTGACGCTGGTGGAGAAGGCGTCGGCAATTCGTTCGAGCAAACCTTTTTGCGCGGCGGCCGGCGCGGCGCTGCGATCCACACCGGGCACCGCAGCGGCGCTGTCGGCAAACGCGCTGCTGGTCTGCGGCAACTCGCCGCTCTCAAGCATGGCCTGGCGCTGCTCCAGTGCGGCGCGCACCGATTCAAGTTCGCGATCCTTTAACTTGAGCAATCTTTCCAGGTCGTCGAACTTTGCCTCGACATCGCTGATACGTTCGACCAGCGACTGGTTTTCCATCGCGGCCCGATCGAGGTTTTCGAGACTTGCTGCAAGCTCAGACTGCAATTGGGAAATTTCGCCACTACCCGGAATACTCGCAATTGCCTTTGCGGCGCGCGCAGTGCCGGCAATCGCCGCAGCAGTGCCGTCACGTCGCGGCAGGCGATCTGCGACGCTCATATTTTCGGAGCTTAGCGTGAGGCGACCATCCGCCTCGGGTAATGCCGTATCGCTCGATGCGACCTTGCGACTGGCATCCTGGAGTGGGCGCAAGTCAGACGGTGCAGCAGCATTCCGGGATCGCCAGCTTTTCTCCGCTGCACTGACTGCCTGGTTGGCAGCGACCGCACTGACGCGATCGACATCGGCAAAGTCAGGCAGGCGCAGCACTGCGCCGCGCTTGAGCAAATTGATATTGCCGTTGATAAATGCCTGCGGATTTTCTCGCTGCAAGGCAAGCATTGCGCGGTTGACATCGGTGTCCGGCATGGTCGCCCTGGCGATTTTCCAGAGCGAATCGTTACTGCGCACAGTATAAGTAGGCGCACCGCCAGCGCTGCTGGAAGGCAGGCGTTCAGCGTCGCCCGCAACAGGCCGCGGTTCAAAGCGCGTGCGCACGGTAGGTTTGCTCATGACCGCGACGCGACCGGACGGCTCGGCTGGCTGCGCAGTGTTGCGCGCGGAATAAATAGGCAGGTCGAGCAGCACCATGTACTCGCGCAGCATACGCCCGTTGGGCCAGCGAACTTCCAGCAGGAAGTTGAGGTAAGGCTCGCGCATGACATCAGGCGTGGACACTTTTAATACCTGGCGACCACGATTGTCACGCTGCACACGAAATTCAAGCGAATTGAGAAAATAATGCCGCTCTACATCGGCACGCTCAAAATCCGCCGCAGACGCGAGGCCAACAATGATCTGGCTCGGGTCCAGGCCAGCCGAATTAAGAAAAGGAATGTCGGCAGAAAAATGCTGGTTGAGCTGTGACGCAACATTGATCTCGCCAAGACCCAACGAACTGGCAGGGTTTGCCTGTAACATGCCGGCCAGCAGAATTGCTGTCGCTAGCTTTGTTTTCATAAATCGATTCCCGTGCCGACTGAGCCTGCAGCTAAGTATAGAGAACCGGGCAGCACTTGCTGGAGCAGTGCGCATCGAGAAACACCAAACATCGTGTGATAAACGCGAGGCCACGGAACGCTTTAAAAAGTTCCGTAAGTATTGGTTATATATGTTGTTTTATCAAGACTTCGGCAATCTGCACGGTATTAAGTGCGGCACCTTTTCGCACGTTATCGGAAACAATCCACAAATTTAGACCGTTTGGGTGCGAAATATCCTTGCGCACTCGGCCGACATAGGTTGCATCGTGACCAGCCGCATCGCTTACCGGTGTAGGATAACCACCATCTTCACGCCTGTCGATCAATGTAACGCCGGGCGCCGCTGCGAGCAATTTTTGTGCATCTGCAGCACTGATCGGCTCGCGCGTTTCAATGTGCACGGCCTCTGCATGCCCGTAGAAAACCGGCACGCGTACACAAGTCGGGTTGACCTTTATGTTCTCGTCGCCGAATATTTTTTGCGTCTCCCAGACCATTTTCATTTCTTCGCGGGTGTAACCGTTTTCCTGGAAATTATCGATATGCGGCAACACATTAAAAGCTATCTGCCTGGGATAAACGCTGCACTCAGCAGGCTGGCCGTTGAGCAACTTTGCAGTCTGGCTCGCCAACTCTTCGATTGCCTCCTTGCCGGTGCCCGATACCGCCTGGTAGGTAGCTACATTGATGCGTGCAATACCGACCGCATCGTAAATCGGCTTTAGCGCCACAACCATCTGAATGGTGGAGCAGTTTGGATTGGCGATCAGGTTGCGGTTTTTATAGTCGGCGATCGCCGCAGGGTTGACCTCGGGCACAACCAAAGGCACATCTGGTTCGTTGCGAAAATGCGAAGTGTTATCGACCACGATACAGCCCGCAGCAGCAGCTTTTGGCGCATATTCAGCGGAAATGGAACCACCCGCCGAAAACAGCCCCAATTGCGCTTTGGAAAAATCAAACGTCGCGAGGTTTTCAACACGGACCTGCACGCCGTTAAAGCGAAACTGCTTGCCTGCCGAGCGCT
Organism: Pseudomonadales bacterium; assembly: GCA_049665845.1. GTDB lineage: Bacteria > Pseudomonadota > Gammaproteobacteria > Pseudomonadales > UBA7434 > UBA7434. The sequence continues at coordinate 2,949 of JBATGO010000320.1, forward strand.
CACTGGCCAGCAGGTAGAGCTTGCCGACAGGAAAATTGCGCTCCTGCAGGATCTCTATCATGGTCTCGCCGACCGCGCCGGTCGCGCCGACAATGACTACATCAAAGGTTCTGGCCATGCGCCGTGTTTCCCCAAAAAAATTATTTGCAAAACCGGGTTGTCAGGCGAACAGCCAGGGCACGCGCTTGCGATGCCGCTTCTCAAAGGCACTGATAGCATCGGCGTCTTCCAGTGTCAGGGCGATATCGTCTAGGCCATTGAGCAGGCAGTGTTTGCGAAACGCGTCGACCTCAAAATCAATCTGCTCACCTGCAGGTGTTTTTATCTGTTGTTTGTCCAGGTCGACTGCCAGGCTGTAACCCTTACTCACTGCCACAGCTTCGAATAATCTGTCGATGGTCTGTTCATCGAGTTCGATTGGCAGGATACCGTTCTTGAAACAGTTGTTGAAAAAAATATCGGCGAAGCCCGGTGCTATCAGCACGCGAAACCCGTAATCCTCCAGAGCCCACGGCGCGTGCTCCCGGCTGGAACCGCAGCCGAAATTGCGCCTTGCCAGCAGAATACTCGCGGCGCGATACTCAGGCTGGTTCAACACAAATTCCGTGTTCAGCGGCCGGTTACTGCAGTCCATGTCAGGCTCGCCCTTGTCGAGATAGCGCAACTCATCGAACAGGTAAGGACCGAAACCGCTGCGCTTGATCGACTTCAGAAACTGCTTGGGGATGACCATGTCGGTGTCGACATTGGCCATGTCCAGTGGCGCAACAATACCGCTGTGTTTGGTAAACGCTTTCATTATTTACACTTCCCCCATTTCACGCACGTCGACAAAGCGACCGGCTATCGCCGCGGCCGCGGCCATTGCCGGGCTAACCAGGTGCGAGCGGCCACCAAAACCCTGGCGCCCCTCGAAGTTCCTGTTAGACGTGGAGGCGCAGTGCTCACCAGGCTCCAGTTTGTCCGCGTTCATCGCAAGGCACATGGAACAGCCCGGCTCGCGCCACTCGAAACCCGCCTCAGTGAATATTTTGTCCAGTCCTTCGGCCTCAGCCTGCTGCTGTACCAGTCCGGAACCCGGCACTACCATTGCCAGTTTTATCTTGCCGGAGACCTTGTGGCCTTTTACAACATCGGCCGCGGCCCGCAGGTCCTCGATGCGGGAGTTGGTGCAACTGCCTATAAATACCTTCTCGACCGGAATATTCTTGATCGGTTGGCCGCCTTCCAGGCCCATGTATTCCAGTGCGCGCTCCAGCGACTTGCGTCGTGTCGGATCAGCCTCGTTGGCGGGCTCGGGTATGCGATCGGTAATTGCGCCGACCAGTTCAGGCGAGGAACCCCAGGTCACTTGCGGGGCTATCCCGGCCGCGTCGAGCACGACCGTCTTGTCGAACACAGCATCCGCGTCGCTAACCAGTTCGCGCCAGGCTTGCACTGCCATCTCCCACAGCTCACCCTTCGGTGCCATCGGCCTGCCCTTGCAATAGTCAATGGTTTTTTCATCGACCGCGATCATGCCCGCGCGCGCGCCGGCTTCAATCGCCATATTGCAGACCGTCATGCGACCTTCCATCGACAGCGTGCGAACCGCTTCGCCGCCAAATTCAATCGCGTAACCAGTGCCTCCGGCCGTGCCAATTTTGCCGATGATCGCAAGAATCATGTCTTTCGCAGTAACGCCGCGACGCAACTGTCCGTCGACTCGCACCAGCATATTCTTGCTCTTGCGCGCCATCAGGCATTGGGTAGCCAGCACGTGCTCCACTTCGGAGGTGCCGATACCGTGCGCCAGTGCACCCAGTGCGCCATGCGTCGATGTATGCGAGTCGCCACAGACGATTGTCATGCCCGGCAAGGTTGCGCCCTGCTCCGGGCCGACTACATGTACGATACCCTGGCGCCGATCGTCAATTTTAAATTCCGTAATACCGAGTTCATCGCAGTTGTCGTCCAGCGTCTTGATCTGGATACGGGAAACCTCATCGGCAATACCGGCGAGCCCAGCGCTGCGCTCTGCCGTGGTGGTAGGTACGTTGTGGTCCGGCGTAGCAATATTCGCCGCTACACGCCAGGGTTTGCGGCCGGCGATACGCAATCCTTCAAAAGCCTGTGGCGACGTCACTTCGTGAATCAGGTGCCGGTCTATATAAATCAGCGCGGTGCCATCCTCGCGCTGCGTGACCAGGTGTTGCTCCCAAAGTTTGTCGTACAGTGTCTTGCCAGCCATGCTCACCTCAAAATGGTGCCGTTGTCTGTGTTGAATGCCGCGGACCGCCAACGCGATCAGCCCATAGCGGGAAGCATATAGAAAACCATTGAATAAATAAAATTCATTATTCTCATAATATTTATGCTATTTTGGAATACATCGTTTACACTGGCTACCCCTGCCCGCTAAAGCTTTACCTGCCATCCAAGGGAGCCTGCCCATGCGCAGCCTGGATACCAGTGCATTACAGGCATTTATCGCCGTCGCACAATCCGGTTCGTTCTCGCGCGCCGGCGAGCAACTGGGACTCACGCAGCCGGCGGTCAGCAAACGCATCGCACTGCTTGAAGCGCAGCTTGGCAGCACACTTTTTGACCGCTTCAGAAAACGCATCGCCCTGAACGAAGCGGGCCGTGCGTTGCTACCCTATGCGCGCACCGTTTTACAGGACCTCGACGAAGCCTGCCGGGCCGTTGCCGACCTAGAAGGCCAGGTGCGCGGCTCGCTCGCGATTGCCTTCAGCCACCACATCGGGCTGCACCGGCTACCCCCTTACCTGCAAGCTTTCTCCCGGCGTTTTCCCGAGGTGCGCCTGGACATCGCCTTCGTCGATTCCGAACAGGGTTACGCGCGCGTGCAGCAGGGCCACAGCGAACTCGCACTGGTGACTCTTGCACCCGGCTTTAATGCAGATACTGATACCACCCCGCTATGGCCGGACCCACTGGTTTTTGTCTGCAGCCCGCAACACGAGTTACACCTGAGCGAAAACGTTAGCCTGCAACAGCTCGCGGAGCTGGATGCCATATTGCCATCGACCGGCACTTACACCGGTCGAATCGTACACGATACCTTCTCAAAGCAACGCCTGACACTGAAGGGCACCATGACCACCAATTATCTCGAAACAATCAAGATGATGGTGTCGATCGGGCTGGGCTGGAGTGTTTTGCCGCGCACCATGACAGCAGGACTGGAAATTATTCCTGTGGCGGATACCTACCTGCAGCGCGAACTTGGCTTGATACAGCACCGCTCGCGAACACTCTCGAACGCAGGCAGCGCCTTCAAATCACTGTTGCTGGAGGACGCTTCCGCCACGGGCACAGGAGCCAGTTAGCACGTCCGGGAAAACCAGTCAGGTATCAACATTAGCGTGATAGATACGCTTCAGGTCATCGTAGAGCCCTGCATACTCTTCGCTGAGATAAGGCACCAGCATGCTGAACAGCTGGAATACACCACGATGCAGGATTACCGACTCGGATAAATCATCGGCGCGTACCAGTACGTGAGTGAGCCAGTGCGTCTGCAACAACACCATGTTTTCACTGGCAATGCCGATCTCGTCGTCGCCAATACACAAGACCCCGGCACTGCGCAATGCGGTTACAAGCGCTACCGCATTGCGAAACTTGCGGTTGACCAGCCGCTTGAAACGCGCCGCAAGTGCAGGTACGCGCTGCAGGATATCCCGCTGGTTTTGGTAAAAAAAACGAAATGCGTAGATGCGCTCGAAAACCACGTACAGGTATATCCAGCGATCCTCGACACTCAGATCACCCAGCGG
>JBATGO010000321.1:0-1678 GCA_049665845.1 Pseudomonadales bacterium
GTGGCGAGAGGACTCGATGCAGGCTTTTTCGGACAGTATGCGCTTCATCCGCAATCCGCACGCACGCGCCAAGGTAAGCAAAGCCGCGGAAAACGAACTCGAAATGCAGCGCCGTTTTCGCGGCGGGCGTTTCAACACCGTAGGCGTGCTGAAACTGAAAGACAACGTAATGCAACTGGCCAAACACATTAACAAGCGCCAGGGTTCTTTCACGCTCGCTGATTTACGCAGCGAATTCGGCAAGCTGCGCGAGGAACAGATTACACGATTGCTTGAGTTGTTAGCACAAGCCGGTATTATTGCTGCATTGGATTTTCCATCATTGCATGACACTGAACATTCAGCGAACGCAAAGATCGCAAGCGAATGACCTTTAGGGATAACCACCAAGAATGATTGCAGATTTCCTGAAAAAAGAATCCGCAGGCGGCATTATCTTAATGCTGGCAGCGATGCTGGCTTTGATAATTACCAATTCGCCACTGGAAACTTACTACCAGCTACTTCTGTCGACCGCGGTGGAAATCCGCATCGGTGATTTTCTTATCGCCAAGCCGCTGTTGCTTTGGATTAACGACGGCCTGATGGCCGCGTTTTTCTTTCTTGTGGGGCTGGAACTGAAGCGGGAACTGCTTGAAGGCGAGTTGTCGGACAAACGACAGATTGTGTTACCCGCGGTAGGCGCGATCGGCGGCATGGCCGTGCCGGCGGCCATTTATATCGCCATAAACCTCAATGACCCGGTCGCATTGCAGGGCTGGGCGATTCCGGCGGCAACCGATATCGCTTTCGCATTGGGCATACTCGCATTGCTGGGCAGCCGCGTACCCACATCGCTGAAAATTTTCCTTACCTCCCTGGCGATTTTCGACGATATCGGTGCGATCATTATCATCGCCCTGTTTTATACGAATAATATTTCCGCCCAGGCGCTACTGGTTGCGTCAGCTTGCGTTGTAGTGCTGTGGATACTTAATCGCAGGGGGGTGAAGGCCAACAGCCCGTATCTTGCAGTGGGCCTGATCATGTGGGCCGCCATGCTCAAATCGGGTGTGCATGCAACACTCGCGGGGGTAGTGCTGGCGATGTTTATCCCGCTTCGCATCAAGGGCGAAAAAATGTCGCCGCTAAAAACCATGGAGCACGACCTGCACAATGCCGTAGCGTTTTTTATACTGCCAGTATTTGCCTTTGCCAACGCCGGTATTTCGCTGAGCGGCGTAACACTCGACCAGCTTTTGCACGGCGTTCCCCTGGGCATTGCCGCGGGCCTGGTAGTGGGCAAGCAACTCGGTGTATTCGGCTTGTGCTGGCTGGCAATAAAGCTGGGCATGGCATCACTACCTGCAGGCATGAACATGAAGAGTCTTTACGGCACGGCTGCGCTGTGCGGTGTTGGCTTTACCATGAGCCTGTTTATTGGCTCGCTGGCCTTTGAGGAAACCGGCGTTGACCAGCTGTTCGACGAGCGCCTTGGCATCATCATCGGCTCGCTGATAGCGGGGGTTATGGGTTATCTGTTGCTGCGTGCAAGCCTTGCGCCTAAAGGCAAAACAGCAAGCAGCAATGCCTAGACTAATGGGCGTATATTGCAATTTACTGCTGATGGGATGATCGCTCGCTTGAGACTCTGTGGCAGCAATGGCGTCGCAGCAACCAAACCTAAATTCATAAACTG
>JBATGO010000322.1:0-12163 GCA_049665845.1 Pseudomonadales bacterium
CGCAAAACCGGCTCGCCACTGCGGGGCTGCTGTTTTTGCTACTGCTTGTTGCGCTGGACATGCTTGCACCGCTGCTGACACCCTACTCCTACGCACAGCAAAACCTTGCACTCGGCGCAACGCCCCCCTCGGCAGCGCATTGGCTGGGTACAGATATTCACGGTCGTGACCTCGCAACGCGCCTGCTTTACGGCAGTCGGGTTTCGCTATTGGTCGGCTTTGCAGCAACCGCCGTATCGCTGCTGGTCGGCGTGACCTGGGGCGCCGTCGCCGGGTACCTGGGCGGCCGGGTAGACCAGTTGCTGATGCGTATCGTGGACATTCTTTATGCATTGCCATTCATGATTTTTATTATCCTGCTGATGGTCGTGTTCGGCCGCAGCTTCCTGCTGTTGTTTATTGCGATCGGGCTGGTTGAATGGCTCACCATGGCACGTATCGTGCGCGCGGAGGTGATGAACATCAAAAGCCAGGAGTATATCGCCGCCGCGATTGTCAGCGGCCTCAATCATGCACAGATAATCCGGCGCCATGTGCTGCCCAACACGCTGGGACCGGTCATTGTGTATGTAACGCTGACTATTCCGAATGTGATTTTGCTTGAATCGTTCCTGAGTTTTCTCGGGCTTGGCATTCAGCCACCGCAAAGCTCCTGGGGTGTGCTGATCGCGCGCGGCGTCGAGAGCATGGAGGAATATCCCTGGCTGCTGGTTTTCCCGGGCCTGACATTATCGCTTACGCTGTTCGCGCTGAATTTTCTGGGTGACGGGCTGCGCGACGCGCTCGACCCGCGCAGCGAACAGCAGCGTGTACTGCAGGCCGTGCAGGGATGACTGCGCTGCTCGAGGTCGAAAAGCTCAATGTTGCGTTTACCGGTCGCGGCGAACACAACCATGCGGTGCGCGATGTAAGTTTTACGCTGGCACGTGGCGAGGCGCTGGGTATTGTCGGCGAATCAGGTTCAGGCAAAAGTGCTTGCTGCAGTGCACTGATGGGGCTGCATCCGGTGCACAGCAGCACGATTGGCGGCAGCGCCAGGCTGGACGGCCAGCAGTTGATCAATATCGACGAGCGCAGCATGCGCAAGCTGCGCGGCGCGCGTATCGGCATGGTATTCCAGGATCCAATGACTGCGCTGAATCCGCATATGCGCATCGGTAAACAGATTATCGAAGCGCTGCGGCTGCACCACCCGTGCAGTCGCCGCGACGCGTGGCAGCAGGCTGAAAGCTGGCTCGATGAAGTCGGCATCAAGGAACCCGCGCGCACCATGCAATGCTATGCACATGAACTCTCGGGCGGTATGCGCCAGCGCGTACTGATCGCAATGGTACTGGTCGCAAGGCCTGCCCTGCTGCTGGCAGACGAGCCCACAACGGCCCTTGATGTCAGTACCCAGGCGCAAATCATTCGCTTGCTCGATGACTTGCGCACGCGCCACAACATTGCCTTGTTGTTTGTTTCACACGACCTGCAGGTCGTCGGGCAGCTGTGTGAGAAAGCACTGGTAATGCGCGAAGGCAGCGTTGTCGAGCGCGGCCGATGCGCACAAATCTTCAGCGACCCGCAGCATGATTACACGCGTGCACTGATCGACGCCATGCCCGGCTCAGCCAAGCCCGACCACTTTCGCTATACCGCACAGCAAATTGACACCGCGTTCACGATGCAAAACATTGATGTTTATTACGGCCCTGTGCGCGCGCAGCGGCACGCCGTCATCGACACAAGCCTTGCACTGCAACGCGGCGAGGTGCTCGGCCTGGTCGGTGAATCGGGCTGCGGCAAAAGTTCATTGGCGCGCGCGGCGTTGCAACTGCTTGAACTGCAAGGCGGCAGCGTTACACTCGGTGCCGTGCAGCTCAACACCCTGCGAGGCGCGGCATTGCGCCGCCAGCGCAGACACATACAGATGATCTTCCAGGACCCTTACGCGTCGCTGAACCCGCGCAAAACCCTGCACGAAACCCTGCTCGAGCCGCTGCTGCTGCACAAAATCTGCAGCGATGCCGCAGCGGCCAGGCTGCGCGTCGCTGATTTACTCCGGGAAGTCGGGCTGTCACCCGACTGGGCAGGCCGCTACCCGCACGAATTGTCCGGCGGCCAGCGCCAACGCGTCGCGATCGCACGCGCGCTCGCGGTGCGACCGGATTTCCTGGTCGCCGATGAACCAGTCTCCGCGCTGGATGTTTCCGTACAGGCACAGATACTCGAACTGTTGTTGAGCAGCTGCAGCAAATATCGTATCGGCGTGTTGTTTATCAGCCACGACATTGCCGTGATACGCTTCGTCGCTGACCGTGTTGCGGTGATGCTGGAAGGCCGGATTGTCGAGCAGGGCGCCACCGAAACGCTGCTGCAGCATCCTTCGCATCCCTACACACGGGCGCTGCTACAAGCCAGCGCGGGTCTTGCACAGTAAGCAAAAGCCATACAATAACTCCCCGCACCCTACGTGAAAAACAGTAACTGAAAATATACGCAGGGCAGGTGAAGAGAGACATACAGCTGGAATCCACCGATGAGATACGCCAATGAGTAACGCCGATATTGTGTTTACCGTTTCCGCACCAGACAGGCCCGGTATCGTCAAAGCGCTATCCGACCTCGTGCTTATGCAAGGCGGCAGCTGGCTGGAGAGCAGCCTGACGCGGCTCTGCGGCGAGTTTACCGGCATCGTGCATGTTCGCATCCCGGAGGCAAACCGGCGTCAACTGCTGCTGCAGCTGGCCGACTGCGAAGCGCAGGGAATTTCCGTAACCATTCGCGATGCCCGCTGGCAGGAAAACACCCGGCACGGTGAGGCTGGCACACAGTTGCGCGTACTGGTTGAAGCAAACGATCGCGAGGGGATTGTCGATGAGATCGCAGGCGCTCTGGCCGCGCGACAGATCAACGTGGAAAAACTGACTTCAAGTTGCGAGAGCGCATCAATGGCCGGCTACCCGTTATTTCGAGCCAATATAAAGGTGCGATTGCCGCACGACATCGATGCCAGGCAACTCGAAAGCATACTTGAGAGTGTGTCGGACGACCTGATGGTGACGATCAAGCCCGACGCAAGCGACTGATCGTCCGGGACTCGCACAGCGATATTGCTATAACGTAAAAAAATATCCGTTAGTAAAGATAAACTGCGCCCGCATCGTCAGCACTGTTGTCGTCCGCATCACCTGCGATGGTGTTCGCAGCGCTGGCTTCACGCTGTGCGCCTACGGCTATCGCGGTGCCGTCCGCGCTCAGGTCGAGCGACCAGCCGAACAGGTCATTGGCATCCGGGTTCGGTGGTTTAAGGTAGCGAAACGGTTGCCAATTGCCGTTCTCGCGCGCATACAGGTATGCAGCACCCGCATCCGGCGCGCTGTTATCGCTGGACTCGGCACTGCCGGATTCGAAAACGCCCGCTGCCGCAGCGGATTCGCCATAGGCACCGACCAGCAGTGTATTGCCGTCTGCACTGATTCGTGTGCTGAAACCAAACAGGTCCAGCGCTTCACTGTTCGGCGCCTTGATATAGTGCTGTTGCACCCATTGCAGCGAATCGTATTCAAACAGGTAAACCGCGCCGGCATCGGCGGCGCTGTTGTCGAGCTGGTCACCATCGATACCCTGTGCTGTACTTTCCTCAGCGTAGGTGCCCACTGCCAGCACCGTCCCGCTGCCATCCAGCGATACGCTCCAGCCAAAACGATCAAGGCTATCGGTGTTGCTGCTCTTGAGGTAGGCTTGCTGCGACCAGCTGCCTGCGTTTTCACGGAATACATACACGGCACCGGCAAATGCAGCGCTGTTATCTGCGGGGTTTGCAGAGGCGCCACTGCCTGCACTCGCCTCGCCATGTGCACCAAACGCAAGCACTGTGCCGTCTCCACTCAGGCTTACCGAAAAACCCGCGCTATCACCGGCGTCGGTATTGCTGGCCTTGAAAAATCCTGTATAGCTCCAGCTGCCCGCGACGCGCTCGAACAGGTAGGCGGCGCCAGATTCTGCAGCGCCGTTATTCGTGCCACTGCCGCCCACACCCGTCTCAGCACTGTCTTCGCCCGGTGCGCTGACTGCCAGTCGGTCACCACTGGAGGACAGGCTCAGCGACCAGCCGAAGCGATCTCCCGCCTCACTGTTGGGTGCCTTGATATAGGCTTGTTGCAGCCAGCTGCCTGCATTGTTTTGAAAAACGTACACTGCGCCCGCTTCACTGGCCAGGTTATTGGCCCCGTCTCCGTCGATAACGCTTGCATTGCTGCTCTCGAAATGCGCTGCCGCCGCGATGGTTGTGCCGTCGGCGCTGATATCCAGCGCATAACCAAAAAAGTCGCCGCTATCCGGGTTGCCTGCCTTCAGGTAAGCGCTCTGTTGCCAGCCCAGCTGCGTACGATCGAATACGTAGACAGCACCCGAGGCGGGCAGCGAGTTGTCACTGGCATCACCATTGATGCCCGCGGCTGCACTATCCTCGGACGGCGCGGCCACCACCATGGTATTGCCATCGGCACTCAGTGCAACCGCAAAGCCGAACTGGTCCGTCAAACCGCTGTTTGAGGCCTTGAAATAGCCGACGCTGTCAGCGAGTGCGTCGGTAATTTGCAGCGGTGCCGCGTCAAGGCAATTGTCAGCGTCGCAACTTTGCAAAATGTAACTGGCCTGCAGGCGATGGCAGAGCGGCACCTCCATTGCAAAGCTTTCAACACCTGCCGGGATGTCTGCGCCGACCTGTGTATAGCCGGAAACGCCATCGGGGTTTTCCAGCAGGCGATAATGGGTTGCCGCCTTGGCATCGCTCCAGCTGAAACTGAAGGTTTTTACCTGTTGCTGCGAGAGCGCGGCGACCGCCGCCTGCAGGGCTTCGGGTTGCGCCGCTGTGCCGCCGCCTCCCCCACAACCAACCAGCAAAAGCAGAACTGCAAGCGCAGAAAGTCCGCGCCAGTATTCCGGAGAATATAAACAGGGCCCGGGGTACTCCCTGGTCAATAATTGAATCACAAACAACCTCGCGGACATCACCGGGCGAAAAAGGGCATTCGCTTCAAGTCTAGTTGCAGAGCAGACCGGCTGTACGTGCGACCTTTAATGCGAAGGCCACAGGGATCGAACTGTGAGGCAGTTCACGTTGCAACAGCGGTAATGCTGCGTGGGCAGGAAAACGAAAATGGACAGGTAATCGCAAATGGACAGGTAAGCGCAAATGGACGGGCGAGGTAATTCCGGCGTGACGGATTAACGAATACGGAACCTGCGCTGGAATGCAGCGATCGCCTGTGCAGTTTTCTCGGCGCGCTCGGCCTCAATGCCGAAAAATTCGAAGTGGTGCTCGCGGCTGAGGCGCTTGAAAGGATTTTTGATTCGTTCTGTGGCGGCGACCGCCAGCCGCGGCGTGCCAGCCTTGTTATCGCGGTTGAAAGTCAGCTTCCAGTCCTTCAACAGTTCGATTTTCGCTAGCTGTACCGCCTGTCCCGGGTCGACACCGCGCGCACAGCGTGGTGCCACAAAACCTGCAATAGGAAAATCACCGCCCTGCTCCAGGCAAATATTATCGCCAACCAACACGATGTAGAAACGCTGCATGTTTAACTACGCCTTGACGTTCTCGCCTACTAATCAAAGGTGAATGATCGTTACTCAATTCCCGTTATTCTATTTCCAAATCCTGCACCGCGTTTAAGGGTTACCCGCACAGGCTGTTATATGCTGTTCGCGCCAAACGAATCGCCGCTAGCGCCGCGCAGCATTTAATCAGTGACGACAGGCTGCGCTTCGACTGCATCGGCTTCTATGGTAAGCGCCTTGACCTTGTCGAGAATACGTTGCGCGCGTTCAATATTCGCATTGAGCTGCGGGTCATCACCTGCCAGCGGTTGCACGTCGCGCCAGACCGACAACGCTGCCTCGACTTCACCCGCAGAATATAGTTGCTCCCCTTCCCTGCGCGCCGACTCAACTTCGCGGGTAAAAATTTCTGTCAGGTGGGTGTCCTGTCCGAGCAACTCGGCTTCTCCAGGCCGTAACTGCAGCAAACGGTTGAGTACCTGGCGCGCCTGCAGCCATTCTTCATCCACCAGCGCCTTGCCGTACTCACTGAGCAACTGCTGGTATTTCCTTTCCATTGCTGCGTTATCGATAGTCTGCGGCCTGGCAACTCGCTCTGTACCGGCTTCGCTTTGCGTTCGCAGTCCGGCGAGTCTCGCGTCCAGCGCTTCACTGGGCTGCAGGCGGTGCAAAGCGCGCGCGTACAGCAGCGCTGTGTCATATTCTTCCGCAGCTTCGGCTGCGCTGAGACGCGCGGATAGCTGCTCGTAAATACTATCGGCCTCGCGCCCTAGCGCAGCCGCCTTGCGCTTCAACTGTCGCGACGCCGGTGCGAGCTGCTGGCGTTGCCGGGCCAGGACAAGCGCTTCGGGCAACTGTCGCGCGCGCATCAGTAGCCAGCTCGCCTCCAGCTTTCGCTGTTGTTCACGCTGTTCCTCGCGCCAATTACTCACGCGCTGTACTGTCATCTCATTCTGCGGCAAACGCTGTTCGAAACGACCGATATTAGCGCCTGCCTCGCGCCAGTTGCCCATTTCCACCAATTGGTCAATCTCGCGCCCGAGGTTTACAGCATGCTCTGCTGCGCGACTTTGCAGCTCACCTTGCAGCGCAAGCCATTCAGCGCGTGCCAGCGGTTCGTCTTCGCTTCCAATACGACGCTCGACCAGCGCCAGCGCAGCGGCGTACTCGTGCCGCTCGGCAAGTCGCAACACGTCGTCACGGCTTTGCATTAGCGACCAGGGCAAGGTGCTCACACAGCCGCCGGACAACACAAGTATCGCGAGCAGGATAAAACGCAGAATAATTTTCACTTGATGGGACACACAGCGTGCAGGTTGACGCGACGGTACGGCTTCAGGGTCAGGGAAAACTATTTTACACCGCACCCGCAGCAGCACAATGGTTGCCGCTGCCGCTGCCATACGACGATGAAAAGTTTGAGCAAGGGAATGCGCAGCGTACCTAATGTTGCGCCACGAGGTCTTCAATCAGGTTGGTTACCACCCAGTTCTTGGTCATCCTGACCGACTTGAGCTGGTATACGCGAATCGGGGCCGATTTTCCTTTCACACTGATTTCGCCCGCTTCGCAGGCTTCCACCTCTTCGCGCGAAGGCAGGTACACCGATTCAGCCACGACAATTTCACCGGCGCTGGCAAAATTGCAAAGCCTTGATGCCAGGTTGACCGCGTCGCCGACCACGGTAAATTCCTTGCGATATTCAGAACCCAATACCCCGGCGCGCATCTTGCCTGTGTTGATGCCAATACGCAGTTCGATCGCTTTCAACCCGATAGTCGCACGCTTGCTGTTGATCTGCCTGGCCGCCGACTGAATCGCAAGCGCGCAGGCCATCGCGTTCAGACGGTGATTTTCATCCTTGCGTGGCGCGCCGAAAACAATCATCGCCGCATCGCCAATGAATTTGTCGACAATACCGCGGTGAATTCGCGCGCAGGAAGCAAATATGGACAGGTAGCGATTGAGCATGGTCGCCACATCTTGCGGAGACATCGGCTCGGCCATGCGTGTAAAGTCGACGATATCTACAAACAGCACACTCGCCTGCACGCTTTCGCCGGCGACGCGAAGCTGGCCATCGGCTTCCAGCAGGTGATCGGCGACGTCCGGCGTGACAAACTGCTGGAACAGCTTTTCTATCTCGCGTTTGTTTTTCACTTCCTGGCCAAGCTGTTCGTAGATTGAAAATATATCCGCCCATTCGTTGCGCATACTGGATTTTTTCGCGAGATGAGGCAGTGAATGCAACCTGCCCTGCCGCGCCGCCTCGCTCACCGCGAGCAGGCGATAAACCGGCTTGGCGAGCATGCGACTGAGCAGATAGGCGCCGAGCACGGAAAGCGCCCCGATCAATGCAACCGCCAGCAACAAATCATTCGATGAAGTAGCAAATGCCGCGCGCAATGGCGCCCGGTCGACCGCTACCACCACGTAACCTGCGTTTGCACCGCTAAAAATCACAGGGGCGAAATACCAGCCCTGCGGCAGTACAGCAAGTTCCTCATTGAATCGCGTGGTCGCAACACCGGAGAGCACAGCAGGCCTACCTGTGTCGACACCCGCACTGGCCACCAGCACGCCACTGGCATCGTAGATAGCAGCACTTTCGACCACGCTTTTATTCGCAAGCTGATTCAAATTAAGTTGCATTGCGAGAAGGTCGTCGGTGAAAACTGATTCCACCAGGCTGCCGGCGAGCTGCTCGGCGATCGTCTGGCCAAAAGCATCGCTCTGCTGCTGCGCAAGTTGCCAGTGCTGGTTAACCGCCAGATACACCAGCAACATCGCCGCCAGCAGCGCCAGCGCGCTCATCGCAAGGCCAATCTTGAATGCAAAGGATAGGTGCCACAGCTTTCGCGCACGACCCAGCTTGTGCTGGCCCTCGCGATTGCGTTTGCGCTCGCGCCCGGCCGCGACATGGCGCGCGCGCAACACAGAATCCGCCGGACGATGCTTGCGCAGCGCGTCGGTATCCAGTGCGGCAGACCTTTGCTGTGGTGATTGCGGCATAGTTGTCATGTTAGAAGTGAGCTGGTCGCACCGCAGGAAATACAGGGGCTTCACCGCCTGCGTCAAACAACGGCTAGATGATCGGAGGCCACTTTGACCAGAGAGTATTACCGGATCTGACTGCCCCGAGCAGCAGGGCCTTCCCTTTCCGCACCTGCATCCTGTTCTGCCCACCTGTGCGCAAACCTGTAGGCAACCGTGGTCGGCAGCGGACTGCAGCGGACTGCAGCGGACTGCAGCCCAACTGCGCCGGGGCAGCCGCCAGGCTGGCGAAGTATGGCAGCGCAGCAGCGGCCTTGCCAGCGCCTGCCGCGCTGCAAACTACCAAAGCACAGCTGCGCCGGAGCCTGCCAGGCCGAGCCTCCCCACGGCCGCAGTGCTGAGCCTGCAGCCCCTGCTTTCATACCCTGATCTATAATCTTGAATAATGTTTTAACTATTTGTTTTTAAATTAATTTTCTCCATGCCTGGATCGGGCTGACCCGGTACACCGACCGCAGCATCAATTCACCGAGCGCCAGCACCAGCAGTACCGCCAGCGCAAGCTGCCAGAGCAATTGCGTAACCGACAGGTGCAGGATCAGATCGAACGACTGTCGCGCCAGCAACAGCAACAGTGCGCTGCCAATAGCGCACCCGACCAGCCCGGCCAGCAAACCAGACAATCCCAACTCAACCCAGGCGATGCGGCGCAGCTCGCGAGCGCCAGCGCCCAGCGCGCGCAGCAAGCGCTGCTCCTGCATGCGTGCCAGCAACGAAGCTTGCAGGCTTGTCGCAACAACCAGTATTGAGCCGACGATCGTCAGTATCGCAAGCATCTGCACCGCGAGGGCTGCACGCGCGATAATCTGCTGCAACTGCGCGATAATTGCGGCCAGGTCGATCAGTGTCATTTCTGGGAATGCCTCGACCAACGCGGTGAGCCCGGCTTCCCGGTCGGGCGCCAGGTAAAAACTGCCCATGTAGCTATGCGGGAAAGCCTGCAGCTGCGGTTCGGCGAGAATAAAATAAAAGTTTGGCTGCATGCTGTCCCAGTTCAGGCTACGCACACTGGTCAATTCAACGTCGAGCGGCTGGCCGGCAAACATGAAGCGCAGGCGGTCGCCGAGTTGCAGACCAAGGCGCTCGGCAATGCCCTGCTCGGCTGACACTTCGGCCCGCCCGCCGCTCACTGCTGGATTCCCCGAATTCTCATCATCCGCAAGCGCTCCAGCTGCGTGCCAGCGCCCTTCGACAATATCGTTGCCCAATGGCAGCAGGCTCGACTGCGTCATAACGAACTCGCGCGCCAGCGAGCGATCATTGCCGGCGTGCAGTTCGATTCGCTCCGCAGCGGGACGCTCGTTAATCGTATCGAGGCGTGCGCGTGCCACAGCAAAGGCGCCCTGGCTGGCAACATCCCTGTCCGCCAGCCAGCCAGCCCACTCTGCAGCGCGGTCGGCGGGGATATTGACGGCAAAAAAATTCGGCGCATCGACCGGTAATTCCGCGCGCCAGGTATCAAGCAGCCGGTCGCGCAGGCCAACCACTACCACCAGCAAGGCCAACGTGGTCGAGAGTGCCACCACACGCAATTCACTGGCGCGACGCTGGCGAAGCAATGCACCGCAACCGAGCCTCCACAGCGAAATGCCACCGCCAGGCCTCGCATTATGTGCGACGAGGAACCGTTGCAGGACACGCAATGCAACAAAAACAGCGCCCCAGCTGAGTAACGCCAGCGCCAGCGTCGAGAGCAACAGGATAACCGCCGCCGACCAGCTACCGCCAAGAAGCGCGAGCAATACCACTGCAAGCGGCAGTAATAACCACGACACAACACCTTGCTGAGCTGCAGCTGACTGACGCAACAGGCGTTGCGGCGCTACCCGCGCCAGGGCGCGCAGGGCCGGCAGTACGAATCCGGCTGCAACACCAAGCGCGACCAGCGATGCCAGCAACATCGGCTGCCAGGGCGACACGGCCGGCACTTCGAGTGCAGGCGCAAAAATTTCAAAACCGGATGACACCAAAAACAGCGCCAGCAAACAACCGAGCAGTGTGGCACCCAGCCACCAGGCCAGGAAAAACAGTGCGTAGCTGCCAACAATGGCGCGACCGCCAAAACCCAGTGCCTTGAAAATCGTAACACTGCGCTGTTCGCTGGCGATAAACTCCCGCCCCGCGACCAGGCTGGCGAGCATCGCCATCAACAGCGCGACGCCGGCACCGAGATTCAGGTAGTCCAGCGCACGCCCGACCACGCGCGCATTGTTTTCACTACCTGCTTCATTGCTGCGCAGTCGCTGGTGAGACTGGAGTTGCCCGCGCAAGCGCGCGGCAAATCCGGATACTGCATCCTGCTCACCTGCGAGCATCCAGCGCCAACTCGCACGCGAACCAGGCACAATCAAGCCGGTCTTGACCAGGTCGTCGATATTGAACAATGCGCTGCCCGCCAGCCCGAGACTGGGCAGGATGGAACCAGGTTCCGCGCCCAGCACCCTGGCAAAACGCAGCGATAGGTGCCCGAGCTCGATCGCATCGCCAGGCTGCGCGCCCAGTTGCCGGGCAGCACGCGCGTCCAGCCATATTTCACCGCGCGCAGGTGTAGCGTTTGCAACTTCAGGTGCTGTGTCGAGGTCGGGCGCAGTGAGCAGTTGCCCGCGCAGCGGGTACCCGGGCCCGACCGCGCGCACCCTGCAGAGCAACAATTCGCCGTTAAAAAAAAGCATTGAAGCGAGTTCGACACTGTGCTGGCTGCGCAGGCCAAGATCGTCCGCAAGACGCTGCCAACTGCCGATCTGCACTTGCTCAAAAGGCCGCGAGGATTCAATTTGCAGGTCGGCAGCAAGCAGCGCTGAATTTTCCCGATAGATGGCGCGCTCTACGCGACTGGTGAACAGCAACATGCCACAGACCAGCGTAACCGCAAATAACAGGCTCGCCAGGAACAACAATTGCGCTGCGTCCGGCTTGCGCTTGAGCAACTTGAATGCAAGCGGAATGGCACTGCTGCGTGACGCTCCGGGGATAAAACTGCCAGCAATCATGTCGCGCCGCTTCGCAGTGTGAACACAGTATCGCAGCGCGACGCAAGCTTGTCGTCATGAGTAACCAGCACCATGGTCGAACCCTGCTGCCGCTGCAATTCAAACAGCAGCGCAACGATGCGGTCGGCAGTTACCGCGTCCAGGCTGCCAGTCGGCTCATCGGCAAATAACAGCGCAGGCTGGTGCGCAAAGGCACGCGCCAACGCAACGCGCTGTTGCTCGCCGCCGGACAATTGCCGCGGATAATGATCCAGGCGATGGCCGAGCCCGACACGCTGCAACCAGTCTGTTGCCTGCAAAGCATTACCGCCATTGAGCAGGCTCAGCGGCACCAGTACGTTATCCAGCGCAGTCATCTCCGGCAACAGCTGGAAATCCTGGAACACAAAACCCATATATTGTGCACGCAGTGCAGCGCGCTGGTCTTCGTTGCAACTATAGATATCCACGGCGACATCATCGACCAGCAGGTTCACGCTGCCTTGATCGGGCGGGTCCATGCCGGCGAGCATGCCGAGCAGGGTTGTTTTGCCTGAGCCGGACGCCCCGAGGATGGCACAGGAGCGCCCTGTCTC
>JBATGO010000323.1:0-2787 GCA_049665845.1 Pseudomonadales bacterium
AGTGCCGGACACCACGACCCAGTGCTCCGCGCGGTGATGGTGCTTCTGCAGCGACAGTTTCTGCCCGGGCGAGACGATAATTTTTTTCACCTGGAAACGCCCGGCCATCGATATGGTTTCGTAACATCCCCAGGGGCGGTAAACGATTTTGTGCGACTCGCCTTCCTCGCGACCCGCTTTTTGCAGGGCACCGACTATTTTTTTCACATCCTGAACCTTGTCGCGCGCGGCAACCAGCACCGCGTCGGCAGTTTCCACCACTACCAGGCCGTCGACACCCAGCGTGGTCAATAGCCGATGCTCACTGTGCAGGTAACTGTTTTTGGTATCAATCGCGACCACATCACCCACGGCTACATTGCCTTGCGCATCCGCCGGTTGCACTTCGTGCAGGCTGGACCAGCTGCCGACATCACTCCAGCCTGCGTCCAGATCGACCACCGCGCGTTTGGCGGATTTTTCCATCACCGCGTAGTCGATCGAATCACTGGGGCTGCGCGCAAAACTTTCCGCATCGAGACAGGTAAAATCGAGGTCTCGCCGCGATGCATCTAACGCCGCCTCACAGGCGCGCAAAATTGCCGGTGCATGCTGGCCAATTTCCTCGATGTAGCGCGCGGCCTTGAACAGGAACATGCCGCTGTTCCACAGGTAGCTGCCATCCTTCAGGTAACCCTGTGCAGTAGCGAGATCGGGTTTCTCAACAAACTCCTCAATTTCACTGACGCCCTCGTTACCCAATGCACCCGCCTTGCGGATGTAGCCGTAGCCGGTTTCCGGCTGGTTCGGCACAACACCAAAAGTCACCAGGTAACCCTGTTCAGCCGCCTGTTCCGCGCGGGCCAGAGCGCGATGCAGCGCCGCGGTATCGGCAACCAGATGATCGGCAGGCAATACCAGCAGCATCGCCGCGGGATCTTGCCGCACCGCGTGCAGCGCCGCGCAGGCTACCGCCGGCGCCGTATTCCTGGCCTCGGGCTCGAGCAGTATCGCCTCAACCTCCGCATTGATTTCAAGCATCTGCTGGGCGACAAGAAAACGGTTTTCGTTGTTACACATAAACAGCGCGCTGCCGAGCCTCGGCAAGCCCGCCAGGCGAGACACAGTCTGCTGCAGCATCGACTCCCCCGAACCAGTAAGGTCGAGGAACTGTTTGGGGTAGCTTGGCCTCGACAGTGGCCACAACCGCGTGCCGGAACCGCCGCAGAGAATAACGGGAATAATCATAAATGCATTTGGGTTGGTTAGATTTTCAACGAGCGAATTATCGGGCATGTGGCACCATGCGCACAACGCTTCGAGCACACCATGCGCTTGTCGCGACCTGCATGGGCCCATTCCGCATCCAGTATTACACCCTAGCATGGAACGCCGTCGGTCGCGTTACGTGATTCTCCACGCAATGCACGCTGACGCTGCCTAAGCGCCTCGCTGACCGGTCAGAATTGCCAATCAATTTGCGTGCAATTCAAAGGAAAAACTGGCATGTTCCTGCCGATATCCGGTGGCTCGCTGCGAGCGTGCTGCAAGACCCAGCGCTAATTTGCCCATCAATGTGCACCTATGCGCGCATGAAAACGAAAGCCCGCCAGTGATTGCGATTGCCTTACTCAACTTCGGAGAATACTCGATGCATTACCAGAAGCGATACCGTTTGCGCGCAAACACATCGAGATTATTGACACTTTGCGCTGCGGGCATTTGCTGTGTGCCCGTATCGGCGCTGGATTACAGCGCGGCGCTGCGGGCAGATTCACAATACGAAGGTGACGGCCGCCTGGACGGCAGCAGTCGCTCCGAGGTGATCACCCGCAGCGGCCTCGACTTCACCATTGGCGAGCGCAACCAGTATATTGATTTGCGCGGTAACTACCGCTACGACTACGAGCAGTACGAAAACGATACCAATACCAATCGCTCACGAATTTCGGGCAACAGCGATCTGGTTGCAACAATCGTGGCACAGCGCTTCAACTGGCTGGCCTCACACGCCGTGAGTGAAACATCCCCAAACCGCAAGGAAGCCGCTGATATTGCCGACAACCAGCAGCGCCGCCAGCAGTTCAGTACAGGGCCATTGCTGCAGTTGCCGCTTTCCAGCGTCGATACCCTAGCGCTGAACGCGCGCTACACTGAAATACTGTTCGACAAGACGGAAAAAGCAATACCTAATACAACAACTACTGATAGCAGCAACACCCAGGCCGGGCTCAACTGGCAGCGCGCGCTGTCACAGATTTCATCGCTGCGAGTAGGCTACCAGTACCAGGATTTCGAGCGCGACAACAGCAGCGTGTCGACTGAATTCCAGCGCATCTATGCCGGCCTCACGCGTACGCTGCGCACGCTCAATTACAGCGTATCGGTGGGCAGCAATAATTCCAAACGGGAAGGCCAAGGCAGCGATAGCGGGCTTTTTTACCAGGCCAGCATCGAACGCGATGACGGCGCACAGAAATTTTCTGCCAGCGCCACCAAACAGCGCACCGAGTCCAGCCTGGGTATCAACAACCTGCAACTCGACGCTGCGATAGCTGATTTTGATTCGAGTGCACTGAGTGTCAGCCAATCGCAGGAAAACAGCGGTATTGAAGGCAGCGTCGACATAACTTTTTTAAACCTCGATTACAGCAGTACGCTGAACTGCAAACGCTGCAGCTACGGGATTGAGCTGAGTTATATCGAAAGTGAATACGACAACGTGCCGTCGGCCGACGATAAAGTGAGCAGCGTCGTGCTGCATTACGATTATCGACTGACACCGCACACCACGGCCGTGCTCAGTAC
>JBATGO010000324.1:0-2994 GCA_049665845.1 Pseudomonadales bacterium
CTTTCGAAGAGGTCCGACCCATGTCTTCGCGCATACTCACCGATGTTGCCGCCAGTGTTTCCGAACTGAAAGCCAACCCCATGAAAGTGGTGGCCAGCGGCGCGGGCATGCCGATTGCCGTGTTAAATCGCAACGAGCCCGCGTTTTACTGCGTGCCCGCCAAAGCCTATGAAGCGATGATGGAATTGATCGAAGACGCCGAGTTGCTTAAGCTCGTACAGGAACGGGAACAGGAAGAGACAGTGGATGTTTCGATAGATGAGTTATAGTCTGGCCTTTAAAAAAAGTGCGCTCAAGGAATGGCGAAAATTAAGCCCCACAATTCGCGATCAATTCAAGAAAAAACTCCAGCAGCGATTGGAACAACCGCATGTGGCATCAGCGGCTATTCGCGGCGCGCGTGACATTTACAAAATAAAGTTGCGCCGGTCAGGTTATCGGCTCGTTTATAGCGTTGATGATAAAACGATTACCGTAACCGTTATTGCCGCTGGCAAGCGCGACAGGAATACTATTTACCGTGTGGCACTTACGAGGTTGGAACAACCGGACTTCGATTAGTTGGTAGTTAAAAATTGAATGCGGGTTTGCAGAGGTAGCCGCTCCGTTTGCAATGCTGGTACTATAGCCCCAGGTTTCGATTGCTTTCAGAGTTTGGTTCAACCTTCTATCGGTAAACCAGCCAAATGAAAATATTCAAGATTTGTACGCTTTGTACCACCGTCATGGTTTTTGCCTGCGCCGCGCAGGTCCAGCACAATTCATCCAACAATCGCCAAATACCAGGCCAGTTCAATTACAGTGAATCGGAGACATTGCGGTATTTGCTATATCTACCACAAGGATACGAGCAACAGGACAAGTGGCCCTTGCTGCTTTTTTTGCACGGATGGGGCGAGGCCGGTAACAACCTTAACAAAGTAAAAAAGCATGGCCCGCCAAAGCACATTGCGCGTGGCAGGATACTGCCTTTTATCGTTGTCTCACCGCAGAATCCGAATAAAGGCGCCTGGCAGCCTGCGCTGCTATCGGCGCTGCTCGATGATATCGAGCGCCAATACAAGGTAGATAAATCCAGAATCTATGTAACCGGGCTGAGTGAAGGTGGCTTCGGCACATGGAGCCTTGCCAACCACGAGCCCGATCGTTTTGCCGCAATCGCGCCGGTTTGCGGTGGTGGCGACCCGGGCTGGGCGGAGCGCATCAAGCATGTAAACGTGTGGGCGTACCATGGTGCCCGCGACAACGTAGTGCCGGTTTCCGAATCGATCAACATGGTGGCCGCAATAAAACGCCTTGGCGGGAATCCCAACCTGACCGTTTACCCTGAAGTGGGGCACGATGCCTGGGAGCGCGCCTACGAAGAGCCCGGGTTTTACACGTGGTTGCTCGAGTATTCGCTTGGCGCTCGTTAATAGCCTGGCGAAAAAATTGGGGTCAGTGTAAAAATCAAAAAATGATCTTTACACTGACCCCAAATTTCCTGACGATCAGTATTGCTGCTGGTCGGGGATTACGCCACGTACGCCACCGCGCGGATCTTCGGTGTCGCCATGGCGCCGGGGGATCATGTGTACGTGACAGTGCGGTATGGTCTGGCCGGCATCCTCGCCACAGTTCACGCCTATATTGAAGCCGGTGATGCTGGGGTCGCTGGCGAGTAGAACTTTACGTTGCTGGTGCAGTAGCTGGTCCAATGCAGCGCGTTCATCGCTATTCAAATCAAACCAGGTTAGAACGTGCCGTTTAGGAATGATCAGGTGGTGCCCGGGCGTTACAGGATAGGCGTCCTCAATTACCAGCATGCCGAGCTCGCACATTTTGATGCGTTCATCAATCAATGTACAAAAAATACAGTCAGTCATAGTCGCTTGTCCAATATTTAGCCGGGTAATTGGGGTTGATGTATCAACTACTTTTAAAACAATACACGGGGGGCAGAGTAGCAAATAGTTTTTACGCTGGCCACTTGGCGATTATATTGTGAGTTCAAAGCAATTGGCCTTACCAAATTTTCAAAACGATGTCGCACTCAATGAATAAATTTCTGCAAGTTCATGGCACGGTTGCTCCCGGATTTGAGCCGATCAGGCAACTGTACGAGCAGCAGATGCAAACCATGGCGGAGCAGAGCACCCAGCTTTGCGTGTATTACCGCGGCGAAAAAGTGGTGGATCTGTGGGCCTCGCTAACGCAAAACAGCAACGCGCCCGCAAACGCTTTTTCAGCAGACTCGCTGGTGAATTTTTTCAGCAGCGGCAAAAGCCTTGAAGCGATAGCGATGGCCTGGCTGGTGAGTAAGGGGCTAATAAGCTACGACGCCAAAATTACCCAATACTGGCCGGAGTTTGGCGCCAATGGCAAAGACGGCCTCACCGTGGCCGACCTGATGCGACACGAGGCAGGGCTGGCTAATTTCCAGACCTCGATCGACCTTGAAGACCTGTTCACCGAGAATATCAAACGCAATGCAATCGGCAGCATTATTGAAGCGCACGCGCAAAGCTATGATGAGGACAGCGGC
The DNA here is from genome assembly GCA_049665845.1 of Pseudomonadales bacterium. Classification (GTDB taxonomy): domain Bacteria; phylum Pseudomonadota; class Gammaproteobacteria; order Pseudomonadales; family UBA7434; genus UBA7434. Next base: position 2,525 of record JBATGO010000324.1, read on the forward strand.
AGCAAGCGCGAGTACCACGCGCTTACGCGGGGCTGGATTGTTAACGAAGTATTTCGACGGGTAGACCCCGATGGCCGTACCATAGGCGAGTTTTTGCGCACAGAGATTAGCGGCCCGCTGAATGCGGATGCCATTGTTGGCGTGCAAGCGCAGGACACGGAACGAATCGCCAGGGTCGAGATGTTGAGCCCGGGCTACCAGTTGCTTGAGAGTATGAAGCCGAAATTTCTCGGCCGGCGCATCGTGCACAACTTTTTCCAGATCATGGCCAGGCTTGTAATGTTCATGCCGCTGCTGCTCAAGGCAAGGCGAAAAGGAATCCCGCCGCCTTTTACCGGTATGGGGCAAACCGATTTTTTCAACGATACGGGATTCGCTCAGGGCGAGACCTCTTCGGCCAATGCCAAGTGTTCCGCGAGGGGGCTGGCAAAGCTGGCGGCCATGCTGGCAGCTCGCGGCAAGTGGCAAGG
>JBATGO010000325.1:0-9175 GCA_049665845.1 Pseudomonadales bacterium
ATTGTAGACGTGTACGCGGCCTGCACGTCGTCTGCCTGTTCAGCGCGCAAACCGCTCAATACGATCCTGCCGCGGGGGGCAACGCTGCGGGCAAGCAACGGGGCGAGTTCAATGAGTGGCCTGGCGAGAATATTTGCCAGCACGATATCGAATCCACGCCCTTCGGGCCGCTTGAAGTCCTGTGCATCGCAGATATGGAAATTCGCCGGCGACTGTGCGTTGCGCGCAAGGTTTGAGGCGGTGGCCTGCAGTGCCTGCGGGTCATTGTCGCTAAACGTGGCGTGGCGGGCACCGAGCAGCAGCGCTGCGATACCGAGAATGCCGGAGCCGCAGCCGAAATCCAGCACCCGTTGGTCGACGGCACAGGCACGGTCGAGCCAGTTGAGGCACAGCCTGGTGGTTTCATGCGTGCCAGTGCCAAATGCCAGGCCGGGGTCCAGCAGCAGGTTTACTGCATCCGGGTCAGGTGGTGGTTCGCCGCCAGGACAGATCCAGAGCCGCTCGCCGCAGCGAATCGGTGCGAAGTGTTGCAGCCATTCGCGCTCCCATACACGATCTTCGAGGTGCTCGATATTGCAGTCGAGACCTTCGCTGCCAAGGCGCGATTGCACATTTTTTAAGAGCGCATCGGTATCGATGCCTGCGTCGAATAACGCGCTTGCGCGTATCACTGGCCACAGCGGCGTTTCACCAACGCCGGGCTCAAGGATGGGTTGGTCGCCGCTGTCGCAAAGCGTGACGCTGTGCGCGCCCAGTGTTTCTAGCAGCGTCTCGAGTTGCCCGGCTTGCCTGGCGCGAACCGTAACGTGCAGTTGCAGCCAGGCCATAGGTGTTTTTATCCTGGGAAATAGTTATTGCGGTAAGGCGAACAGTAATTACAGGGTGCCTGCTTTCAGCTTGTGCTCGAGGTAGTGGATGTTCATGCCACCGATGCGCACCTCGCTGTCGTTGACCAACCGTTTGTGCAGATCGATGTTGGTCTTGATGCCGTTTATCACCAGCTCATCCAGCGCATTGTTCATGCGCCGCAGCGCGGTGTCGCGGTCGGGGCCGAAGCAGATGATTTTTGCAATCAGCGAGTCGTAGTTCGGCGGTACCGTATAGCCGCTGTAGATATGCGAATCGACCCGCACGCCGTTGCCACCGGGCGCATGGAAATACGTGATCTTGCCCGGTGAAGGCATGAATGTGTTGGGATCTTCGGCGTTGATCCTGCATTCAATCGCGTGACCGTAGAAGCGCACATCGTGTTGCTTGAAGGAGATTCCCTTGCCGCTCGCAATCAGTAACTGCTCCTTGACGATATCCACGTTGGTAATCATTTCGGAGACCGGGTGTTCGACCTGTACGCGCGTATTCATTTCTATGAAGTAAAACGCGCCGTCTTCGTACAGGAATTCGAATGTGCCGGCACCGCGGTATTTGAGCTGTTCGCAGGCCTTGACGCAGGCAGCGGCCACCTCATTGCGCAGATCGTCGGGTATCAGCGGTGCGGGCGCCTCTTCAATAACCTTTTGGTGGCGACGCTGCAGCGAGCAGTCTCTATCGCCCAGGTGGATGGCGCGACCCTCACCATCGGCGAGCACCTGGATTTCAACATGGCGGGGATTGCCGAGAAATTTTTCCAGGTAAACTGTGTCGTCCCCAAAGGCAGCCTTGGCTTCAGCGCGCGTCAGTGCGATCGATTCGATCAGGGCGCCATCGCTTTCAACCTTGCGCATGCCGCGACCGCCACCTCCCGCTGCAGCCTTGATAATGACCGGGTAGCCAATTTCTGCGGCGATTGTTTTCGAGCGCTTTGCATCGTCATCGAGCGGACCATTGGAGCCCGGCACTGTCGGTACGCCGGCTTTTTGCATGGCATCAATGGCGGCCACTTTGTCGCCCATGATGCGAATTACATCGGCACTCGGACCGATAAACACAAAGCCACTTTTCTCCACCTGCTCGGCGAAGTCGGCATTCTCGGCGAGAAAACCATAGCCGGGATGAATACCGTCGGCATTGGTCACTTCCGCCGCGCTGATAATCGCGTGGCCGCTCAGGTAACTTTCGGTCGATGAGGCAGGGCCAATACACACGGCTTCATCTGCCAGCCGCACATGTAACAGCTCGGTGTCGGCAGTGCTGTGCACGGCGACCGTCTTGATGCCGAGCTCGCGACAGGCGCGCAGGATGCGCAGCGCAATTTCTCCGCGATTGGCAATAACTATTTTGTTCAGCATGCACGCATTCCTGGAACGAATTGCCGGTTGCAGGTGGCGCCCGGGTAGTTGATCAGGCGATGACGATCAGGTTTTGGTCATACTCGACCGGCTGGCCGTCCTCGACGAGGATGGCTTCCACTACGCCGGCTATATCGGCTTCGATCTGGTTCATCATTTTCATCGCTTCAACAATGCAGACCACGTCGCCCTTGTTGACTTTCTGGCCGACCTCGGCGAAAGGCTTGGAGCCTGGCGACGAAGAGCGATAGAAGGTGCCGACCATGGGTGATTTGATTGCATTGCCATTGAATGAGGGGCTTTCTGCGGCAGCGCCTGCTGCTGCCGGCGCGGGAGTGTGAGCGGCAGCTGCCGGTGCAGGTGTTGCCGCAACCGGTGCCGGCGCAGCCTGCAAGACCGATGGTGCCGCTTGTGCGCCGGCCCTGGTGATGCGCACGGATTCCTCGCCCTCGTGGATTTCGATCTCCTGGATGTTCGATTCTTCCAGCAGTTCGATCAGTTTTTTAACTTTCCTGATGTCCATTGCAGTGTCTCCCGCTTTTATTGCGGATTGAGTTCGGTGGCTGTGAGTTCGAAGACTTCTGAATTCACAGTGTGTAAATTTCTCCCGCTAAGCCGATACCCGTACCCGCCCGGCAGCTAGTTTTTCGCTGCGGAGAGCCGGGTCACAGCGGCCTGGATCGCCAGTGTGTAGCCGATTGCACCAAGGCCGCTGATGACGCCCACAGCAACATCGCTGAAATAGGAGCGTTGCCGGAAAGGTTCGCGTGCGTGCACGTTCGACAGGTGGACTTCGATAAAGGGTATCGACACAGCCAGCAGTGCATCGCGCAGCGCAATGCTGGTATGCGTGAGCGCTGCCGGGTTAATAATGATGAAGTCGGTATTGCCGTGTGCCTGCTGGACGCGATCGACCAGTTCTGCTTCGGCGTTGCTCTGGAAGTTCAGCACCTTGTGCCCGGCTGCGGCAGCAACGGTGTTGCGTTCAATATCGGCCAGCGTGGCTGTGCCGTAACTGGCAGGTTCGCGAACCCCGAGCATATTCAGATTTGGCCCATGCAGGACAAGAATTGTGGCCATTTGACGCTAAATTCGGCAAATTTGCGGAAAAAGGAACTACCATCCGCTTCGACCGGCCCATACTAGGTTAGCGAGTTGCGAAATGCAATCAATCACGCTGTGAGGGGTGTTTTTATCGACAATTCGCGCGCGTTGGGCGAGTTTTGCACGCTATCGCCGCGTTGGGGGGAGCGAGCCGGTGGCCACGACATTCGACGCCTGGATCCGGCGGGTGGGTTGTGGCGCCCTTCGTGTTAATCGCCGAGCGCGAGGCGGCGCGTCTGCACCGGATAGCAAAGACCTGCATCCGCACAGCCCTGGTATTGTACTTCGAGCTCGCCGCCACTGCCGCCGACTGCGCTGCGTGGAATACGCGCCAGCGCCTGGTTGTAGAAGACTTCTACATGGCCAAAGTAGTCGTCGGTTTTGCCGAGGCCGCGAGAAAAACTGGCCGCATCATCCAGTGCAATCTGTGCCCCGCCACCGTTGATTTTCGCAAGCTTGAATTTGTGCCGATACAGGTAGTAATCCGGTGCGATGGACCAGACCAGTACCACTTCTTCGCCCTCGTCACTCAGCTCGAGCCTGAATGCATCATCGACCGGGAGAAAATCGGCGTTGCCGCCCAGCGCACCAGCAGCATTCGTACCGGGCAGAACAGCCTTCATCACTGCACGCTCTTGTGAAGGCTGAACTGCCGCCATCGCAGTCGCTGCAGCTTTACCAGCGCCCGCGTTATTTTTCGCCGTCGCATCGTCTGCAGCCTGCCCGCAGCCAGTCAAGCACACCGCCAGTACTGGGATAGCCGCAGCCAGGGCATGGCGCAGCTTCGGGTGGGACAGGGCGTGGCTCACGGCAAAATTCTTGCAGGTCATGGTTTGTCTCTTGTCAGGTTATGCCGATATCGTTTCGTTGCGGCGCAGGGTGTCTACCGCAACCCGGCTAGACTGGCTTCATTTTAGCTTGCTGAGCGGCCTGCGCCTGTCGGGCGTTTGAAACTTCCACATTGTTACGAGCGAAGAGTTGGACGCTCGCAACCGTGAAAAATTCCGCGGCGCTCGTGCCGGTGCATACCCGGCCGTTTCAGCCTCGCCGTGATCCTGCAGCGCTGGCCGTGCTTTTTTACCTGAAGGCGGCGGTGTATAGTGCTGCCCGGGTCGCGTACTCACACGCACCGGTATCTTTATTCCCTGCCGCCAGGAGCGCTTTTGTCCTCGCATCTGTCGCCGCGCTTTGCGCGGATTATTAAACCCGCATTTTTACAGGCATTGCGTGCCGGGCTGCCGCAATGGCGCCCGATGCTTGTCGTGCCCTGCCCAAAGTTGCTCCTGTTGTTACTCCTGTTGTTACTCCTGTTGTCGCTCGCAGCCTGCAGTGACCACGGACCCGGGGCGGCGCAGCGCAGCGCAGGTGCCAACGACGTGCAATCGCTGCAGGCCGGTGCGCATGGCATTCAGGCCGGTGCGCTTGGCATTACAGATGGCTGGTTGCGTGTACCGGTTGCAGGGCGCGATGTCAGTAGTGCTTACTTCAGCATCCGGAATAACGGCAATGAAATGATCGAGCTGCTGTCATTTCGCTCCGCCGACGTTCGCGCTATCGAGCTTCACGAGCACCTGCATAGCGACGGTATGATGCAAATGCGTCGTGTCGACGAAAAACTGCTTGAGGCCGGTGAAAATTTGCACATGGAGCCTGGTGGCTTCCACCTGATGCTGTTCGGGGTGCCGGATTCCCTGCAAGCCGGGAGCATCATCAGCGTCGAGGTGGTGTACGCTATTGGTGACAGCATCGAAGTTGGCGCGGTGTCGCTGACGGCGCACGAGGCGGGTTGATGGATTCCAAAGAACGTGTAGAAATGCTCAAGGCCGACGTGTCGTACTGGTGGGCCGACAGCTTCGTGCTCAAGCTGGTTTTGTATGCGCTGTTGGTGTACGCACTGCTTTGCGTGGTGCTGGCCATTTACTGGTCCAATGAGCCGGATACTTTCGATGTGGTGCAGGTAGCTGCCGCACGCAGCGCGGCCGACAATCGCGCGGTGGTACCGGGTACTGTGACGACGGCAACGCTGATGCAGTTGGCCGAAACCCTGTTAGACAAGCCTGGTGGTTTTCTCAGCAACGACATTGCACCGCCCGGCCTGCTGCTCGACAACATGCCCAACTGGGAGTTCGGCGTGCTCGTGCAGGTGCGCGATATGGCCCGTGCGATGCGCGAGGGCTTCAGCCGCTCGCAGTCGCAATCCACCGAAGACAGTGACCTCTCGCTGGCAGAACCGCGCTTTCATTTCGACAATGACAGCTGGATTTTCCCGCGCTCGGAAGATGAATACCGCGATGCGATCAAATATACCGGGCGCTACCTGCAACGGCTTTCCGATCCGGGCCAGGCCGCTTCACAGTTTTACACCCGTGCGGACAATCTCGCAGTCTGGCTGGCCACAGTTGAATCGCGGCTCGGCAGCCTGTCACAGCGGCTCAGCGCAAGCGTCGGGCAAAAGCGCCTCAACACGGACCTCGCCGGCGAACCCGAGGCCGACCAGTCCACGCCAGCGCCGGATGAATTCCTGGTCAAGACCAACTGGTACGAGATTGATGACGTGCTCTTTGAGGCGCGTGGCACCAGTTGGGCGCTGGTGCACTGCCTGCGAGCGATCGAGGTGGAATTTGCCGAGGTACTGAATAAAAAAAATGCGCTGGTCAGCCTCAGGCAAATCATTCGCGAGCTGGAAACCACCCAGCAAACTATCTGGAGCCCGGTCGTGCTGAATGGCAGCGGCTTCGGCCTGTTCGCCAACCACTCGCTGGTGATGGCATCCTATATCTCGCGGGCCAACGCCGGTATTATCGATTTGCGCGAGCTGCTGACCCGCGGCTAGTTGCAAAGCGCAAGGCAGGCCCTGCGCTATTCTTACAACTGAAATCGGTTAACATGCCCGGCTGAGCCAGGCTTGCCTGTGCGGCATTAAGTGCCTGGAACTTATTCAGGTGCCCGGGCTTTATCCGCCTGGACTTTGGCTGCCCGACTTTAACAACCTAGCCAGGCCGCCAGCAAGCGACACAATCAACCAAACCCGTAGCCAACGACAAGAAAGAGAGTTGTAACAGTGACACATTCCACCGACGATGTAAGGATTGACCAGATCAAGGAACTGCTGCCGCCGGTGGCGCTGATGGAGCGCTTCCCTATCAGTGATCACGGTGCGGCAACGGTGCTCGCATCGCGGCAGGCAATTCACAATATCCTGCACGGCAGCGACGATCGCCTGCTGGTGATCTCCGGTCCCTGCTCTATACATGACCCGGAAGCCGCGCGTGAATACGCGATCAAACTGAAAACGCTGCGCGACAGCTACGCCGACACTCTGGAAATTGTAATGCGGGTCTATTTCGAAAAGCCGCGCACCACGGTGGGCTGGAAGGGCCTGATTAACGATCCGTATATGGATGACAGCTTCCAGATTAACGACGGGCTGCGCATTGCGCGCAAGCTGCTCTGCGATATCAACGATATGGGCCTGCCCACCGCGGGAGAATTCCTTGACCTGATTTCCCCGCAGTACGTCGGCGACCTGATGAGCTGGGGCGCAATCGGTGCACGTACCACCGAGTCGCAGATTCACCGCGAACTAGCCTCCGGGCTGTCCTGCCCGGTCGGTTTCAAGAATGGTACCAAGGGTTCGGTGCAGATTGCAGTCGATGGCATCGGCGCGGCCAGCAACCCGCATCATTTTCTGTCGGTGACCAAGTTCGGTCACTCGGCGATCGTCGCGACGCTCGGTAACAAGGACTGCCACCTTATTTTGCGCGGCGGTACCGGGCCCAATTACAGCGCGGAACATGTCGCCGAAGCCTCGGCGCAGCTCGCCAAGGCGGGGGTACAGGATAAAGTTATGGTTGATTTCAGCCATGCGAACAGCAATAAAGAATTCAAAAAGCAGCTCGATGTCTGCCGCGATATCGCTGCACAGGTGGCGGGCGGTTCTGCAAAGCTTTTTGGCGTGATGGTCGAAAGTCACCTGGTCGAAGGCAACCAGAAAGTTGAAGCCGGCAAGCCAATCACTTACGGGCAGAGCATCACCGATGCCTGTATAGGCTGGGAAGACACCGAGACCGTGATGGCAGAGCTGGCCGCGGCCGTGCAAAAGCGCAGGGCAACAAAAGCGTAGAGCGTTTTACCCGGGGTGCTTTAAATCGCTCGATAACACCGTCATTGTATCGACGCGATTTCGCATCAGGAGAATTCGCCGAGCAGCTCGGCGTGTTGCGCTGGCTTTAGCCTGGGCCCGAATTGCGAGACAACTCTTGCTGCAGCGAAACTCGCAAAGCGACCGGCAGTGAGCCTGGTCATGCCGTTGGTAATGCCGTAAAGATAGGCGCCGGCGAACATGTCTCCCGCACCGTTGGTGTCAACCGCATCTACGCGCACGCCATCGATCCTGTGCAACTGCTTGCCGTCGTGCACCAGCGCACCCTCTGCGCCCAGTGTTATCACAAACTCATCGCATACTTTTGTCAGTGCCTCAATTGCCGTATCGAGCGATTCGGTTTTGGCGTAGTTCAGCGCTTCATCGCGATTGCAAAACACCAGGTCCAGCCTGCCACCCATTATTTCCTGAATGCCGTCATGAAAATGCGCGACGATGCCTGGATCAGAAAAACTCAGCGCGACCCTGGTGCCATTCGACTGTGCGTGTTCACGCGCTGCAATCGCCGCGGCCTTGCCCGACGCAGAAGTCACCAGGTAGCTCTCGATGTAGAGGTAATCCGAGGCGGCCAGCGCATCGAAGTCGAGTTCGCGCGCCGAAAATGATTCGCTCGCGCCAAGGAAGGTATTCATCGAACGTTCGGCATCCGGGGTAATCAGGATCAGGCACTTGCCGGTGATGCCGGGTTCGAAGTCATCGCCCGCGGTGCCGACGCCGGCCCTGGCCATGTCCTGCATATAGAACCGGCCGTTGTCGTCGTCGGCGACCTTGCCGCTGAAGAACGTGTTCGCGCCAAAATAGCTTGCTGCGATAATGGTGTTGCCTGCAGAGCCGCCGCTGGCACGCTGGGAATACACGAGGTGGTCTTCGAGTTGCGCCAGCAATTCGGCGCGGCGCTCGGGGTCGACCAGCGTCATCATGCCTTTTTCAACGCCCATCGCGGTGAGTTCTGCATCGCTGACCTGTATCTCTGTATCGACCAGCGCGGCGCCGATGCCGTAAACCTGATAATTTTTCATCGTATTTCGGGAGCCATCCAAGCTATTCTGGTGAACTGTTTTTTTGCCCGGCGTTTTTTATCACGCATGCAGCGGGCTTTGCTGCGGTTGAGCGATAACTGCGCGGCTATGTTGTGAGTTGCGCGGCTGTGTTTTGAGTGTTGCTGCCGCCGTAAATGATCGGCTGGCATCCAGCGATACTTTGCCAGCGCCGCAAGATAAATAGCTTATTGCCGGAACGCAAGCCATGGCGCGAAAAAAGCCCCGCAGCAAACGCAGTCAGCCACCATCGCGCTGGCGCAGCGTGCTCGTTTTGTGGCGCCACCCGCTACTGCTGAAAATAACGTTGCTTTTATTGGTGCTGCTGGCCAGCTACATGGTCTACCTGGATGCAACCATTCGCAGCAGCTTCGAGGGTAAAAAGTGGCAGGTGCCGGCGCGCGTCTACGCCAGGCCGCTGGAATTGTTCGAAGGCCTGCCACTGGCGGCGGATGAACTTGAAGAGGAACTGCTGGACCTGGGCTACAACGCAGTGCGCGCAACATCGCCGGGCAGCTTCAGCCGTCGCGGCAATCGCTTTTCGCTGTATTCCAGGGGTTTCGCATTTTGGGACGGACCGGAACCCGCGCAGACCGCCGAGATTGATTTTGCCGGCGGGCGTATCGCGCGTATGCACAGTATGGGAG
>JBATGO010000326.1:0-1992 GCA_049665845.1 Pseudomonadales bacterium
CTATTAAAGAAATGCTGCACCAGTGTGGTGGCGCGCAAGCACAGGCGGTGCAAGTGGGCGGTCCATCCGGGAAGCTGGTCCTGCGTGCTGATTTCGACACGCCAGTTGATTTTGACCATGTCAGTAGCGGTGGTTCGTTCATGGTTTTCGGGCCGGGGCGGGATTTACAACTCGTCGCTCAAAATTTCCTGCATTTCTTCAGGGATGAGAGCTGCGGATTTTGCACGCCATGCCGGGTTGGTACCCAGGTGCTGGCGCAACACTTCGATCGTGTTTGCCAGGGGCGCGAGTCGCAGCATGAATGGGAATTGATGAACGATATCGCAAGCCTGATGAGCCAGGCCAGTCACTGCGGTCTTGGTCAAACAGCAGCAAACCCCTTCATCAACTGGCGCCACGATAACGTCACGGCAGAATCCCTGTCGTCAAAGCCTGAATTTATTCCACTGTTTGACCTGGCCGAAGCGACGGCGTACAGTCGCTCGTTACGTGAAGAAAGTCATGACAGCTAAAACGGGGAACTCGAGTTTTATACTGGACGGTAAAGTGATTCCTTTTACCGAGGGCCAGACCGTTATGGAGGCTGCGCTCGCAGCCGGCACTTATATACCCCACCTTTGCTTTCATCCGGAACTGCAGCCCCACGGCAGCTGCCGGCTTTGCATTGTCGAAATCGACAACAAGCTGCACGCATCATGCACGCTGCGGGCGCATGCTGGCCTGAATGTTTCGAGCCAGAATAATAAAATAAACAAGATGCGCAAGCACATGGTACAAATGTTGTTTGTCGAAGGCAACCACATTTGTCCCAGCTGCGAATTCAGCGGTAACTGCCAGTTACAGGCAATGGCCTACGAACTCGACATGGAAGAGGGCCACTTTCATTTCCGTTATCCCAGGCGTGAGCACGACGCCAGCCACCACGATATTTTTCTCGACCGCGATCGCTGCATTAACTGCGAATTATGTGTGCGCGCCAGCCACGAAAATGATGGAAAGAATGTTTTTTCACTGGGAGGCCGCGGCACCGAAACGCACCTTTGTGCCAACAGCGCAACAGGGAGGCTGGGAGATACCAACCTGGATGCAGGCGATAAAGCCGCGCATATTTGCCCGGTGGGCGCGCTGCTGGTTAACGATCAATCCTATGTGATGCCACGGGAAGACCGGCTTTATTACGATGTATCCATTCGCGAGCGTGGTAACAGGCGCCCGGAAGAAATTGAGTAGCCCGGTCAGGTAAAGTATGAACAAGGCCAGAGACCAGAAGAAGGTAACGGTGTCCACCTGTTCGTTGGCAGGCTGCTTTGGCTGCCACATGTCGTTTTTTGATATGGACGAGCGTATTCTGGATTTGATCGAAAAGGTCGAATTCGCGCGCTCGCCCATCAATGACATAAAAGTCCCCGGAGCTTGCGATATTGGCCTCGTGGAAGGTGGCTTGTGCAATGAGGACAATCTTCGCACACTCAATGAGTTTCGCGAGAACTGCAGCATCCTGGTTGCGGTGGGCGCCTGTGCAATCAATGGCGGTGTACCGGCGTTACGCAATGAAGTAGACCTCAAGGAGTGTCTTGAAACCTCGTATATTACTGGCATCGGCATTGTAGATCCGCAAATACCGAACGACAGGGAATTGCCATTATTACTCGACAAGGTTCGTCCCGTGCTCGACGCGGTAAAAATCGATTACGTACTGCCCGGCTGCCCGCCACCTGCCGAGGCTTTTCTTGAAATTGTGACGGCTGTAATCGAAGGCAGGGAGCCAGATCTGGACTACTCACTCAGGCGATTTGATTAGAGCAAAGCTAATGAATAATCCTTCAAAAGTTAAGCTCAAGCGCGTTGTTATCGACCCGGTAACCCGTGTTGAAGGCCATGGCAAGGTTTCGCTGCTGCTGGACGATGACAACCGAATTCACGAGGCGAGGTTTCATATTGTCGAGTTTCGTGGTTTTGAGAAGTTTATCGAAGGGCGGCCCTACTGGGAGC
>JBATGO010000327.1:0-2479 GCA_049665845.1 Pseudomonadales bacterium
GGGCCTGAGCGAAGTGTTTGGGGAAGCCGATCCGGCGCGGCGTGGGCAGCCAGCGGTTTTTGCAGCCAGTAACCCTTGGCAAATTCCTCTGCCGAAAGTTTTGGGATCAGTTGTTCCAGCATTGTCGCAACCAGCCTGAATCGTCAGGCAATCACTTCATGTAAGTTGGTTTCGATATTTTAATCGACAGAAAAGGACTCTGCACTTTGGCGCGTCTGAGGCATCTTTGCATAGTATTGCCGGATAAGAAAGCGTTGGCACGCTTATCGCTCGCTGCATTGCAGACTTCTGCAAATAGATGCCATTACGGATTTTTTCTAATCGCTTGCAACAACACCTTGCTGTTTTATGTAATTCCTCCAGCTACCCATATCCGTAATGTCTTCGGCACCTTCTATGCCACACGGTTCGCAAATAAACCCGCAGACCTCCGTGCCATCGCTGAGTTCCAGCTTGCCGATGCCCAGCGGTTTCGGGATGTTGGCGACAAAACCGCCGAACTCAGTGGCTGGTATAGTCCAGACTTCAAGCTCAATGGCGCCGCCGTTGGCGTCATCCCGTATCAATCCGGGCCGGTAGGGCGGCCCACCGGCCAGCGCATACATGCGGTACTTCGCTGCACTTTGAATGCTGGCCTTGAGTGATGCCCCGCGCTCGGTTAACTGCCAGTTCAGGGGCATGCCGCTTAAGTGTGCACCGCATACAGCAATGTCAATAAATTCTGTACATTTTACCCCGGGCAAGTCCGGCAACCGGGGAGCCAGTCCCGTTGCACCAGTGGGTATATTTGCGCATCTTTGCCACTGATTTGCATAGCCCAAAAGTTTTTGCTCGTTGAAAGCTGGCGCAGTTAGCGTAACACCGAACTGCTGCCCGTTTGACATTTCGCCGGCCGGAACGGCAACGCCACATAAATCCAGCAAGTTCATATAATTCGTGTAGTAGCCCATATTACTGTTCAGTGTTACCGGGTTTTCCAGCATCTCATCTACCGTATAGGTTGTCGGTGCCGTAGGCGTCAGCAAAAAATCTACGTCGCGCAAAAGCATGGCCGCACTGCGCCGATATTTCTGCATGCGATATTCGTAGCGAAACGCGTCTACAGCAGTTTTTTTCTCGCCTCCTGCAATGATCTGCCTGACCACGGGGTGTATCGCGCCTGGTTTATCGCGCATCACAGGCTCAATTGCCGCATATCGCTCCGCGACCCACGGGCCATCGTACAATAGCCTTGCTGCATCAAGTAGCGGCTGGATATCGGTTTCGACCAGCGTGGCACCACGTTTTTTCCAAACCTCGACCGCCTGTGAAAACAGTTTTTCTGAACTCGCATTGCCAAAGAATTCGAGATTTTCGGCTTTTGGAATGGCAATGCGCGCCTTGCCCGTGGGCTCACCGGCGTTGCGAAAACTGTTGCGATACGGATTTGCGCGCGCATAACAATCATCGGTGTCGAATTTCGCGGCGATATTAAATAACGATATTGCATCAGCAGCAGACAGAGCAAAAATAGAGGGGCAGTCGAGCGAGCGACATGCCGGCACGATACCACTCATGCTCAACAGGCCGCGGCTTGGCTTCAGGCCATAAAGATTGTTGAGCATTGCAGGTACCCGTCCCGAACCCGCGGTGTCGGTACCCAGCGCAAACGATGCGAGGCCGAGCGCCACTGCAACGGCAGAGCCGGAGCTTGATCCGCCGGAGATATAGGTTTTATCAAAAGCATTTTTGCACGGGCCCCATGGTGAACGGGTTCCGACCAGGCCTGTTGCGAACTGGTCCATGTTGGTCTTGCCCAGGGGAATTGCACCTGCCTTTATCAGCAGGTCGACGATAAACGCGCTGCGTGCTGGCATATACGAAAATTCCGCGCAGGCAGCGGTGGTAGGCACGCGTTCAAGATCGATATTGTCTTTTATCGCAAAAGGTATGCCATACAGTGGCAGCGTTTCAGCAGACTGGTTCAAGAGGCGATCAAGGTAGGGTTGAATCTCCAAACGGCTTAGCTGGTAAATCCATATGTTATGTTCCATGAAGCCTGCAGACTTTTCGTAAATATGCTCGATTACGTCGGCTGGCGAAAATTCGCTGCGTTGGTAGCCACGACGCAGGGTCTCGATATCCAAAGCTACTGCGCTTAAGTCATGTGCCATGGTTTTACCTTCGATCGAATATCAATTAGTCGCGGCTTGCTTTTTGTTGAAGGCGGGTTCCAATGTTACTGAAGGTTGGGCTCGATAATAACCAGCGCCGTGCCGGCGGTAACGAGACTACCTGGCAATTTTTTGATGGAACGCACTATACCTGCGGTATGGGTTGTCACCTCGATTTCCATCTTCATCGATTCCAGCACCATCAGGCACTGTCCGGGCTCTATCGCATCGCCTTCTGCAACACGCGCCTGCCACACGCTGCCGGTTGCAGGGCTGTCTATGCTGACCATACCAGCAGGTATTTCGTTTTCTTCCGCCTGTAATTC
>JBATGO010000328.1:0-1580 GCA_049665845.1 Pseudomonadales bacterium
GTGAGGCGGAAAACAAGTGGAGCGGGGAGTGCTTCGTATTCGATACGCGCGTGGCGGTTGATCGCGATCTTGCGGAAGGCGGCTATGTGCAGTGCCACGCGTGTCGCCGACCACTCAGTACCAGGGAGTTGCAATCGCCCGACTACCGGGAGGGCGTGTCCTGCCCGCTTTGTGTGAACGAGGCGGATGAAGACAGGCTGGCGCGCCTGGAAGAGCGGCGCAAGCAGGTGGCGCTGGCGGCGAAGCGCGGCGAGCGCCATATCGGGCCGAAAACCTGACCGATTACCTTGCGCCGGCCGCGAAGAAGGGCTAAAACGGCCTCTATGCTTCAGCAAATGCTACGAAACCCTCTGCGTTCGGCCCCGCGCCGGATGTTCGGCGTGTTCGTCATTTGCTGGCTGAACATGGCTATAGCGCCCTGCGCCATGGCCCTGCAGGGCGAGCAGGAATGTCCGCACGCACCGCAGGCCCTGGAGCAGATGGCGGGCCACCATGGCCACCACGATGTCGGTCCGGCACACGACTGCGTTACCGCGCAAGGGGATTGCTGCGATTTCGCCATAGCGAGTGTTGATACTCGTGGCGGCAAACTCAATGTCAACGCTGATGATCTCGCGGTTGTGGTAGTTGAACTACCCTGGCATGCATGTCAGACATCGCCCGCGCACTATGTCGCAGTGCACCTGCCCGACCCGCTCGGGTTTTCGCCGCCCTTACACAAACTCTATTGCGTCTACCTGGATTAGATAACTCTCCGCAGTAAGCCGAGTTTTTCCGGTTTTTAACGCAGGAGTTATACTGATGTATTCCAATATAGGTCGCCTGGCCCTCATTGCCAGTGCATTTCTCATGTTGCCCGTTCTCGCCCAGGCCGCTATTCCATTGACACTGGCCGAAGTTGAGGACCGGGTGCTGGTCGCAGACCCGGGCCAGCAAGCGCTGCAAGCGAAAGCTGTAGCGCTGCGCGAACGCAGTGTCGTCGCCAGCGAATTTCCGGACCCGACGTTACGAGTTGCGCTCAATAACTACCCGCTTCAGTCGGGCGGATATTCGACCGACGGCATGACGCACTCGGCCGTCGGGTTGATGCAGGCGTTTCCGGCGGGTAAATCGCGATCCATTAGTGAACGCCGTTTCCAATGGCTCGCCAGCGAGATGCAGGAAAGCGCTGAGGCACGGGGCCGCAACGTGCTGGCTGCCGCACGTCAGGCTTGGCTCGAGCTCTATTACTGGGAGCGAGCCCACACGCTGGTTTCTGAATCACGGCCATTTTTCGATGATCTGGCGACGGTTACGCGCTCCTTATACGCCGTCGGTCGCAAAAATCAGCAGGACGTATTGCGCGCGGAGCTCGAACTGAGTCGGCTCGACGACAGAATCATTGAGATCGAGCGACAACGTTCACGCTCGCGAGCAGCCCTGGGTGAGTGGATAGGACTCGATGCGTCGCGTCCTGTTGCTCCGAACCTGCCTGCCTGGAATCAGGTTCCGGCGCTGGAGTCGCTGCAGGATGGATTGCAACAGCACCCGACGTTACGCGCCGCTGATGCGCAGATAGACGCGCAATCCGCCGGCGTTGA
>JBATGO010000329.1:0-4801 GCA_049665845.1 Pseudomonadales bacterium
CATTCAATATGAAAGCAAATATTTTGTGATATCAATTGTTTAAATCCCCGAACACGCGGGTTTCAATCATATCCGCGAGAGAATTTAAAATAAACAAAGTAACCTGCTGTATAGAGGCGATCGTGTCACATTCCAGCGAAATAACAATATTGTGCGCCGGTGAGGAAGTGGTCGTGGCAAGCGCGTCGGGCGCAATCAGCACGCTGCACACGCCGCGGTTAATATAAAAATTTTCCAGGGCTTGTGCCAGCGCCGGCAGGCGCTGGTCACTCAACACGATCAGCGTGTCGCCAGCGCTGGCAACGGCTTCGGCGGCGCGCAGGAATTGTCGCATATCTGCGCCGTCGCTGTGCGCGTCTTCTTCGCGCCGCAGCGAATCATTAGCGGAAAGGGCCGAAGCGTTTGCCTGTATCGCAATAGCGGGCAACGCGGGGCGTTGGTCGGCATTGCTGTACAACATGCCGTGACAAAAAAGTTCGCCCAGCGGTGCGATACCGGGAGTGCCCAGCAACACCAGTTTGTGCCCGGCTACCAACTGGTTACTGGCCAGTGCTGCAGCGTTCTCAATGCGCGCGGCAGACTCGTCGGCAAGGCCGCCGAGATGCTGCATTGCATCAGCAAGGTACGTGGCGAAATCGGGATAATCGTGCTGGAAACTCATGACAGGCTGGCTGAATACCTTATCTCACTTATGCATCCGTCTATTCAGAACGCGTCGTCGGGCGTTGCAAACGCGCCGCGAATCCAGTTAATTTCGAAAGCGTCGCGATGGTCGACGCGCACTTCCACAACGTCAAACCGACACGCATCATTACTTTTTTCGCGCTGCAGGTAGTGCGCAGCTGCGCGCGCCAGCCTGCGCTGCTTGGCCGCAGTTACGCTGGCCGCGCCGCCACCGAACGCGCGACTTTGGCGCAGGCGCACTTCGACAAACACGGTGGTGCACGCATCGCGCATAACCAGGTCTATTTCGCCCATGCCGGAGCGAAAATTCCTGCACAGTACGCGAAGGCCACGCAGCTGCAGGTAGCGACAGGCTGCCTGTTCGGCCGCATCACCGATGCTTTTGCGGCCCGGAATTTTTTGCATACGCCTCCCTGCGCAACAGTTTTCGCCGGTGTTATTCGCTGGTGTTATTCGCGCTGTCCAAACAGGCTGAATCCTTCCGCGCTACCCTCGCTCGGTGCTTCCCAGCGTACCGCAGTACCCGCTTCGATTGTTGCAAGTGGCAGTTCGCGCACGATACGGTTCTGTGTAATCGAAAGATTGCCGGTATTGCCGACCAGTTGTTGCAAGGGGTTCTGTTGCAGGCTGCCGAGGCGCGCCTGCAGGCGGTAGGCGTCGACACCCATTGCGAACAGGCGGTTCAGGTTCTTGTTGTGCCGGTATACTGCAGGAAGCGGCTGGTAGTTTTCACTACCGTCGAGAATCCAGGGCATTTCGTTGAACACGATGCCATTCAGGTCGCGGTTTTTATTCGCGGGGCTGTTGTCGTCGTAGATTTGCGAACTACCCATAACCGGAAGCTCACCGGCATAATGGTAGGCAAGCAGGGGCTTGATCGCTTTCGCCTCGTTGCTGTTGGCGAAAATTACTACGAGGTCTACGTCCTGGCGTCGGCGCGGTTTGAATTCCAGTCTGCGGCCCAGCAGGTTTTGCATTTGCCGGTGGCGCGCATCGCTTTCATTCAAGGCGAAGCTGTTCGCGATTTCAGCAGAATAATTTTCGATGCTCGAGAGCGCGCTGTTGCCGGGATCGTCTCCACCCAGCTGCAACCAGCGCTGGCGAAAAGCCCAGGCTGCGCGCTCTGCCCAACTCTTGCTGACATGCAGTATCTGTACGCTCCGTGCGCCGAGCTGCAGCGCAACTTCGGCCAGTTGCTCCGCCTCGTCTTCTGCGGCAAGGCCGAACTGTACGATATTGTCGGGTGGTGGCAGTTCCGCAGGTACAAAGTTGAGCGTGAGGATCGGCAGGCTGGAAGGCATGGTGAACAGCGCTTTGACGTTGTCCTTGTGCAACGGCCCGACAATGAATTCCGCGCCCTGCTGTTCGGCCTGCAGGTACAGCATTTCTATGGGCGTGCTGCTGGTGTCATAAAAAACCAGCCTTGGCGTGTCGTTGCCGGCGGCGCGGGCGGCAAAATGGGCGGCGGTAAAGCCATCGCGCAAGGCCTTACCCGCATGGGCCAGCGGGCCCTGCACCGGCAGCATGATCGCTATGGTCGAAGCACTGCCGAATGAGGCGAAGGCGCTGTCACCCTGGCCGGGCATGCGCAGCGCGGCGGGATGCCTGGGCCACTGCTGTTGCCATGCCTGCAGTTTGGCCTCGCGAGTGTCGGGGTTAATTACCGCGTCGCGCTCCAGTAACGCAAGTTCAAGCCATGCCCGATAGTCGCGACTCCTGGCGCGGCGATACTCGCGTTCCAGGGTTTCCTTGTTCATGCGTTGCAAAGCGTGCCAGATACCCTCGGCGTTGTCTTCGCGATCGGCCTGTCGCTCGAGTAATTCGTGCAGGAAAATACGTTCCATTGCACTGGCGGCAAATTGTTGCAGACCCAGCAGCGTGGAGGCGCGCTGCAGGCCGAGCAGGACCTGGTCGCGCGCTGACATCAAGGGCAATTCGCGCTGCATGCGCGGGCCGTGCAACCAGCGGTCAGCCTGGCGGAACTGTTTGCGGTGGTTGTAGTAGTTGATTGCTGAAATCGAAAAACGCGCGTAGTCGTCGACCCCCAGCGCATCGATGCGAGTGCTGCGTACCACGGCCTCGGCTATTTCCCAGCGCTGTTCCTGCACGGCGGCGTCGATGAGCGTGGCAGCCAGTGCGACAGGCAGCGGCTCGCCCCGTTCGTGCAGGGCGCTGGCTTCGGCCAGCACCTGTTCCAGCGGCGGAACGTCGGCCACGCTGGTGTCGAGGCCGGCGGAGATGCCGCTCTCTACAACTTCGGGATAGCGGCTATCACCGGGCAGTATGCCGGTACCCGCACAGGCACCCAGCAGCAGCAAGGATGCCGCCATCTGCAGGCGTCTTGCCAGCCGCCGACACCTTGGCATGGTCAGGTTTTTTGCTTCGGGTAAAATGGCTATATCACCTGGCTGTGTTGGGTCGCAGGTTGCCGGACACGGTATTGGCCTGGCTGCTGTGGAGTTATCGGTTCGTTTGCGGGTGAGCGCAATCATGCACCACCACCACCTTGCACCTGCGGTGTAGCCGCGCATTATTTTAATGACAGCAGCCGCATCGGCAGCCTAGCAAAGGACAGTTGAATTGAGCCAGCCAGCAACGCCCGCGCAACGCATCGAGGCGGCAGTATATGTTGTATCGACGCCTATCGGTAATCTTGGCGATATCACTGCGCGCGCGCTGGAATTGCTTGCCGCCGTCGATTTGATAGCCGCCGAAGACACGCGGCACAGTGCCGGGCTGCTTGCCCATTTCGGCATCGCTACGCCGATGCAGGCCTATCACGACCACAGTGACGGGCAAGCTGCGCAGCGTTTGCTCGACCGCATCGAGGCGGGCGAGGCCGTTGCCCTGATCAGCGATGCGGGCACGCCGCTGATTGCAGACCCGGGCTATCGCCTGGTGCGATCGGCAAGGGAGCGCGGTTTGGCGGTAGTACCGGTTCCAGGGGCCAGTGCGATGCTGGCGGCCATTGCGGTGGCCGGTATGCCGACCGATCGTTTCGCCTTCGAAGGATTTTTGCCCTCACGGGCAGGCGCCAGGCACAAGTTACTCGAGTCGTTGTATGGTGAGACGCGCACACTGGTCTTTTACGAGGCGCCGCACCGTATAGAGGAGACACTTGCGGCGATGCAGCAAGTATTTGGCGGCCAGCGTGAAGCCCTGCTCGCGAGGGAACTAACCAAGCAGTTTGAAACCTTAATATCGGATACGCTGGAAGGCCTGTTACAGCGTGTGCGAGAGGATGCCAACCAGCGTCGCGGCGAAATTGTGCTGGTGGTGGCGGGCGCGCCCAAAGACGACACGGAGGCGATCGACCAACAGCTTGCCCACACGCTGCGCGTGCTGTTGAAAACGCTGCCGCTGAAACAGGCGGTCGCGCTGGCGGTGGAGATTACCGGCGCAAGCCGCAATCGCGCTTACGACATGGCGCTGGCGCAGCGCCAGCATGAGCAGGGTGAATAGGCAGCGCATTTGTCGCAAGCACATCCTGCAAAAGTCTGTTTACAGAAGAGGAAGTACAGTGAAAATTTCCGGCAAAACATTCACCGCTCGCGGCGCGCGTGCCGTGCTCGCAACAATAGTGGCAACACTCCTGGCCGCCTGTGTCAGCAGCGGTTACCTGCAGGAGTCGATCGATGCCTACACATCGCAGGCCGGGCGTATTTCTCTGGGCCAAAGCGAGGAGGAAGTACTGCGTATCCTGCAACCAACGCAGTCGCGACTGGCGACCCGGTTCAGCAAGGCCAGCGAAGAGTACCTGCAGGACGGCAAGCGAAAAAAGATTCATTTTTTCCGTTCGCGCTCGTTTCCCGACGGGCTGGTTACCGACGATGAATTTACGCCCTATGTGTTTGAAGACGGCGTGCTGGTTGCGATTGGCTGGACCGCAATCGGCGGACCAAAAACGCAGGCGCAAAGCACCGATCGCGATTTCGATTATCATTTCCACGGGCGTATCTATCACTACTAGCACTGCGCTAGAATAGACGCAAGAGTCGACCGGGCAATCGCGGCGTTTTTACTTCGTTAACAAAGGTCACAACGTTGTTTACGAAGTACACGGCGTCGAGGAAAGTCCGGGCTCCACAGGGCAGGGTGCCAGGTAACGCCTGGGAGG
>JBATGO010000330.1:0-5014 GCA_049665845.1 Pseudomonadales bacterium
TCGCCTGCAGAACAGCAGCGAGACACTGCTGGTAGCCAACGTACACGCGATCAATTTCACGTTTGGTACGCGTGCGTTCGAGCGCCAGGTTAGCGACATCGTGAAGCTGATGCGCGGGCACACTGGCCCAATGGTGATTGCGGGCGATTTCAATACATGGAGCAAGCGCCGCCAGCGGGTGCTGGATACCGTGCTTGCCGAACTGGGCGTGCTGCCGGTTCAATACGACGTGGAGCGTGTGAAGCGTGCATTCGGAAACCAGCTTGATCACGTCTACTACCGCGGGCTTGCCCTGCGCCATGCCGAAGCAAGGCCCACCGATACCTCCGATCACAGCCTGCTGAGCGCGCGCTTTGACTACATCATTGGAAAGTAACACATGAGAAGGATTGACCGTTTCATTCGCAGCGCCGTCGCTACCGCGCCGCTGACTAACTGTCGCTGGCTTCTCAATGTGCGCTAGCTACCAGCAAACGAACCTATCAATCGAGGGAAGCGCCTACGATGCAGTTTGGAAAGAGTTTCTGTGCGCTGATTTTATTTATAGCCAGTGACGCTCTGATCCCGGTCTCTGCTTTCGCCGACGTGCTGTTCATGAAAAACGGTGACCGCATCAGTGGCGAGATCCAGCGAGTCTGGGACGACCAACTCTATATTGTTTCGGATTATGCCGACGAGTTTGCGATTGCTCTCGATGCTATTGCCCGAAGACCGATTCATAGCTTGTTCTTACCGGTTTTGCTGGCGAGTTTTCTGGCCGGGTGTGCCAGCGCATTCGACGTTCAGCGATCAGAGTCAACTGCTTTCTCCGCTACTGAAGATACGTCAATTGGCCGTGAGGTGGCGATGTGGATGGGCCAGCAGAGGAGTGAGTCTGGATACTACCCCTTGTCGTCAGGTACGGACGCCCTTGGAGCGAGGCTGGCCCTGATAGACAAGGCAGAGCGCTCCATCGATGTTCAATATTTTTTGATGAAGCAGGATGATGCAGGCTTGTTGATTGCCGCGAGCCTGAAAAAGGCCGCGGATCGTGGTGTAAGGGTTCGGCTCCTGCTAGATGATATTTTTACAAAATTCGAGGACAGCGGCCTCTTGACGCTGAGCATGCACGAAAACGTGGAGGTGCGGCTTTTTAACCCGATAAACCGCCGCGGTGGGTTTGCTCTCAATTATCTTATCGGCTTCGAACGATTCAATCGTCGAATGCATAACAAGTCTTTCATCGTAGACAACCAGATCAGTGTGGTCGGCGGTCGCAATATCGCCGATGAGTACTTCGAACTCAAGCCGGCTACAGACTTCAGCGACTTTGACATGCTCGCGATTGGGCCTATTTCAGGGGAAGCTTACGCATGCATCTGATGGAGAGTTTTTAATTAAGCATCAAAGAAATTAAAACATTTAAAAATAAAAAAGCCGACTAAAAGTCAGCTTTTAAAAAAATTGAAAGAAACTTATTGGCCAGCTTTTAATAACTCCCAATATTTTTCGTAAATCGAATTGATTTCATCACCCAAGTCTTGATGGAAGCTAACTTTGGCAATAACCTCTGCCGCTGGGAATACCATTTTATTATTGCGCAAATCGTCATCCAATAAAGCATAAGCTGCTGTATTGGGTGCAGCATAACCCAGCTCTTCAATCGCCGCTTTGCCACTTTCTGCCCGCAACATAAAGTCTATAAATTTATGGGCATTTGTTACGTTCTCTGCTTCTTTTGGAATAACGAAACTATCCACCCACATAACTGCACCTTCTTCAGGATAAATAAATTCTACACTGCCCATTTCCTGCTGCGCCATGTAAGCTTCGCCATTCCAAATCATACCAATGCTCACATTACCTTGAATTAATGGTGTCTTTGGTGAATCAGAATTAATCACTTTAATGCTTGGCCAGAGAGCTTTTAATTGTTCGTAAGCGGCTTTTATTTCATCTTCGTTGGTGCTGTTATTTTGAAATCCGGCAACACGTAGCCCCATATAGAAGTTATCGCGCATATCATCCATGATCATCAATTTACCTGCGTATTCTGGCGCCCATAAATCACTCAATTTTGTTATTTTTCTCGCATCAATGTCTTTGGTATTCACCGCGATAGAAGTAGATCCCCAAAGGTATGGCACACTAAAGGCATTGTTGGAGTCGTAGGCTTTATTCAACATATTGCTATCAAGATTGCCGTAATTGGTTAGCAAGTCTTTTCGAATAGGTTGAATTAAACCTTCGTTACGTAATTTTTCTACGTAATAAGTAGAAGGAACGGCAATATCGTAACCCTTGCCTTTCATGATTTTTAATTTAGCGTACATCGCTTCATTACTTTCGTAAGTCGCGTATTCCACTTCGATGCCTGTTTCTGCCGTAAATTGTTCGAGTACGGATTCAGGAATATATTCTGTCCAATTGAACACAACCAATTTCTGTGCAACTGCTTGAGCAGGCGCTTCACCCTGTTTCGGGGCTTCTGTATTTCCAGAGCACGCATTTAATAAAACAGCAGCGACAAAAACTAACCAAATTTTCATTTATTTACCCTCACGTAAAAAAAGTTGGGAGATAAAAACCAGAGCCAAAGAGACAACCAGCAAAACAGTAGAAATAGCATTGACCTCGGGAGAAACCCCTACTCTGACCATGGAATAGACCTTGAGTGGAAGAATTTCATAACCAGGCCCCGTGACAAAAGCGCTCACGACCACATCATCCAATGACAGGGTAAAACTAAGCAGCCAGCCCGATGCAACAGCAGGAAGGATTAACGGTAGAATAATTTTAAAAAATACCTTACTTTCTGTAGCGCCTAAGTCGCGGGCCGCCTCCAGCATTTTCATATCAAAGCCTTTTAATCGCGAATATACCGCAACAATAACAAACGGCAAACAAAAAGTTATATGGCTAATAACAAGAGAGACAAATCCTAATTGGATGCCCAATCCCATAAAAACAATTAATAAAGAAATAGCCATAACAATTTCTGGCGTGAGCATACTGACAAACACCATCGACGACAATATCGCTTTACCTTTGAATCGATAGCGGTGCATAGCCACCGCAGAAAGCGTGCCAATAATCGTAGCCACGCTGGCAGCCACTAAAGATACCGTCAAGGAATTAAAGGCAGCACCCAAAAGCGCATCGTTATTTAAAAGTTTTTCATACCATTTAAGCGTGAAACCGCCCCATTTGACACCATATTTTGAAGCATTAAAGGAATTAATCACCAGCACAAAAATGGGTAAATGAATTAGCGATAGCAGTAAACAGAGGTAGCCGATTCTAAAAGTCTGCCCCATCTAAACCTCCCTGCTTACTTACAAAACGAGCGGAGCGAAAATAGAGCCAGATCATTAAACCCAATAACATGATTAAGATCATACTTACAGCTGCACCAAACGGCCAATCACGAGTGTGCAAAAATTGCGTTTTAATTACGTTACCAAGCAATAAATTTTTTGCGCCACCCAACAAATCCGAAATATAAAACATGCCCATCGCCGGTAAAAAAACCATCAAACAACCCGCGACAATACCCGGTGAAGTTAAGGGTATGGTGATATGTAAAAAGCGGCTCCATGCGCCGGCGCCTAAATCCTGAGCTGCGTGTAACAAACGCGCATCCAGTTTTTCGATAGAGGAATACAGCGGCAATATCATAAATGGCAATAAAATATAGCAAAGGCCTAAAATAACTGCGAATTGGGTGTATAGGAGCTGTAATGGTTTTTCGATAATTCCAAAAAACATTAAACTTTCATTAATAATACCCTGATTGCCTAAAATAAATTGGATTGCATAGGTGCGCACCAGGGAGTTTGTCCAAAAAGGCAGTATCAATAAAAATAAAATAATCGGCTGCCAGCGGCGAGGTAATTTAGCTATCGACATTGCAAACGGGTAACCAATAATTAAACAAGCTACCATCGCCGTAAACGACATGCGTAGTGAATCTAATAATACGTTTAAATACAGCGTATCCAGTGTGCGAATATAGCTATCGATATTGAATGGCAAAGCAACAAAAGTTTTTGAGTCGCGTGTTAAAAAACTGGTAACAATGACCAAAACATTCGGTAAAAATACAAACAGAGTGAGCCAGATTGCGCCGAGCCCAATGGCCCAATAGCGAAAGGGCAAAACCTTAATTTTCATAGGGCAATACCACTTCCCAGCCTGGCACCCACCGTAACGCAACTTTTTGGTTAACGCTGTAGTCGAATGAGGGGTCGTCTTCGTCAAAAAATTCACTCGCTAACACTTCGATACCTGACGGCAAGCGAATTAACGAATCCAGGGTTTTACCTTTATAGTTTCGTTCGATAATGGTGCCAACCAGATATTGATCAGGATGAGGTTCGTCAATATATTCCACGCGTACATCTTCAGGACGCAATAACACATGCACCTTGTCGCCAACTTTAAAAGTATGATCGGCGTGTAATGGCCACTTCAAGCCTTCAACTTGCACTTGATAACTATCGCTCTCATTATTTTCTTCGTCAAGAGCAACAATCTCGCCAATAAGTTGATTTATTTCGCCAATAAATTTAGCGACGAATAAATTCGTCGGTTTTTCGTATATTTCACGCGGTGTGCCCAGTTGCTGCACCTTGCCTTCGTGCATCACAACAATGCGATCTGACATAGAGAGTGCTTCTTCTTGGTCATGGGTTACATAAACAAAGGTGATGCCTAACTTGCGCTGTAGACGCTTTAACTCCAATTGCATTTGTTGCCGCAATTTATAATCTAGAGCAGAAAGGGATTCATCTAACAGTAATATCTTGGGTCGATTCACCACAGCACGGGCAATAGCAACGCGTTGCTGTTGACCACCCGATAAATAAGCAGGCTTGCGATTAGAAAAATCACCAAGACGCACCATATCCAGGACTTGGTTTACACGGAGTTTAATGTCGTCTTTAGGGGTGCCGCTCATTTTCAAGCCAAAGGCGACGTTATCAAAAACTGTCATATGCGGGAACAAAGCATAACTTTGGAATACGGTATTCAC
>JBATGO010000331.1:0-3496 GCA_049665845.1 Pseudomonadales bacterium
GTCTGGTATAACTGCAATGCTTTTTGCTGTCCCGCTGGGCCTTCAGTTTTATGGTGGGTCGCTAGTGCAATGTAAGCAGGGGTCAATCCCGGTTCCAGTGCGATTGCCTTTTCCAGCGCCTGCACGCCCTTTTGCGTTTGTTGGAGCGATAACGCGGAAGTGCCATAAATCGTCAGCAAGCGCGCGTCTTTTGCAGTGCCGGAAAAATTCTCCAGCATATCCAGCGCCTGTTGCGGGCGATTACTGCGCAAGTTGCTGAGCGCCGTGATGCGGGTTATTTCCGGGTGGACCAGTTCCGGATCAACCGTTTCGTTGAGCTGTGCCGCGGCTTGCTCGAAGTCGCCTTGCTGGAAGCGAATCACGGCCAGCAATACGTTGGCATTTTCGAAGTTCGGGTATTCCTGAACCAGTTCCGCAAGCTTCTCTTGTGCATCGTCGAGATTGCCCGCTTCGAACAGCGCCACCGCTTCGCGATACTTCTCTTGCGCTACTTCAAAGCCCGGGAATGCTTCGGCGAGGATGCGCGTATATATCAGGGCTTCCGCGGAGCGGCCCTGCTTAACCAATACGTCGGCCAGTGCACTGAGGATGGTTGCCTTCTTTGGCGTAATCGTATCTGCCTGTGGAATCTGGATCAGCGTGTCGGATAATTGTCTTTCTGCTGTTGCGTAGTCGCCTGCAAGAATGGCGATCTTGGCGCGCAGCAGGTTTGCGTCGATATTACCCGGATCGGTTTCGCTGGCGCGGTTCAACAGGCTCCTGGCGGCTTCGGCATCCTCTTCGATTACGGCTATGTCAGCCAGCGCGACCAGTGCCTCAACGTTTTGCGGTTCGGCTTTCAACAATGCATGAAGCGTGGCTGACGCTTCTTCAAGACGGTTAAGCCCGGCCAGGCTGCGGGCGCGTAAATTCGCGCCCTGGTTGGCGTTGTCCCGAAAAACCTCTGGTTTGCTGTCGATAAATTCGAGCACGGATGCAAATTTACCCCTGCCCAAAAGCGCCTCGGCTTTAAAGCGGGAGAAATCACTATCGGCAGTTTGCGACGGCGCCTGTTCGAGTACTTCCAATGCTGTTTTATACTGGCCGAGCTCAACAAGAATGCCTGCCAACAGGACGTAGCCACGTGCTTCTGCAGGCACTTTTTGAATGACGTTGCGCGCTTCAATAATGCTGGCGCGATACTGGCCGGAATCCTGGTAAGCCCTTGCCTGCTTTGCGTGGATGTCGGCGAGCTCAGCCTGGCGTTTCTCGGAGGGCGTGCAACCCAGCGCAAAAACAATCGCCGCCAGCAGCAGCAATTGCAGCGGCGCGCGCCATGCGGGCCTGGCTTCACGAACTGAGCTATGTTCAACTCTTGCGCTGGTGGGTATCAGCAGTAATTGCATCTGGCATGTCCGGGAAAAACTTTCTGTTTTTCGTTGTTCGCGTGATTGGCACCTGAGAGACGCGCTGCAATTCTTTGTGTCTGGCGCCTTTCTACAGGTGTAGCCAACGTTTAGTCGTTGCTCAGGCCGTGTTTGCTCATCAGGTCGTAAAGGGTAGGGCGCGTTACACCCAGTAACTTCGCGCAGGCCGACATATTGCCGTCTGCAATAGCTATTGCTGTCCTGATGGCGCCGCGCTCGGCATTTTGCCTTACTGTCTTCAGGTTAATCGATAATTCGGAATCTTCTGACAGTCCCAGGTCCTGGGCATCAAGCCGCTTGCCGTCGGCCATAATCACCGCGCGTTTTATCTTGTTTTCAAGCTCGCGGATATTTCCCGGCCAATCGTAGGATTCGATCGCAGCCGCCGCGTCGGGTGTAAAATCGGTAATACTTTTGCCGTGTTCCTTGGCAAACTTTTCAAGCATGAACCTTGCAAGCAAAATCTTGTCGCCCTGTCGCTCCCTCAGTGGCGGGATATCGATGGTGATTTCGCTGATGCGATAAAAAAGATCTTCCCTGAAGGTGTTCTGCTTGACCATTTCCTCGAGGTTTTTGTTGGTCGCACAGACAACCCGCACATCGACCGCAATTTCCTTGCGCCCGCCGACACGTTCGATCACGCGCTCCTGCAGGAAACGCAGTAACTTAGATTGCGCGGGCAATGGCATATCGCCGATTTCGTCAAGGAACAATGTTCCACCCTGTGCTGTTTCGATCTTTCCAAGTGTTTGTTTATTAGCGCCGGTGAAGGCACCTTTTTCGTAACCAAATAATTCGCTCTCGATCAGTTGCTCAGGAACGGCCGCGCAGTTGATAGCGACAAAAGCATTCTCGCTAAAGTCGCTAAGGTTGTGTATGGCCCTGGCAAATACTTCTTTACCGGTGCCGCTTTCACCAAGCAAAAGAGTGGTCACGTTGGTGGGTGCCAGTTTCTCAATGGAGCGGCAGACCTTAACCATTATCGGGTTATTGGCGATGATTCCCTGTAGCGGCGAGCGGCCGGCTTCCTGCTGCTTGCGGAGCTCGTGCTCAAGCCTGGCCATCTGGAATGCGCGCTGCACAATCAGGTCGAGTACATCTGTATTAACCGGTTTCTGGTAGAAGTCGTAGGCGCCCATACTGACAGCGCGCAGGGCATTGTCGTAATCCGCATGACCAGTGACGACGATAACCTTTAGCAACGGATCGATGGAGAGGCTTTCCTGTAGGGTCGCGAAGCCTTCTTCGACGCCTTCGTCGTCTGGTGGAAGCCCGAGATCCTGCAGCACCACAGCGGGTCGTTCACGGCGCAACGCAGCCAGCGCATCGGTACGATTCTGGGCAACAATGACATTGTATTCCTCATAGTGCCAGCGCAACTGGCTTTGCAGGCCAACGTCGTCTTCGACAATCAGCAGCGTTAGCTTGCCGCTGTCGACTGCGTCGAGAAAGCTATCGTTCATCGATCGGTATCCGCTGTGAGTTGATTGCCAAGGTTACTGCTGTAAGGGAAGGATATCAGCACAAAAAGGGCGTGGTGTAGCTTATTCACAAAGTTTACTGTTCGGCATAGGCGATGGGAAGTTTTATGCATACGGTGGTGCCAATTTCCACTTCGCTACTGACCTCGATAACGCCACCCATGGACTGGATAAATTCCCGCACCTGGTAGGCGCCGATGCCCATGCCCATACTTGATTTGGTCGACTCGAAAGGTTTAAACAGTCTGTTGTTTAAAAAATCTTCATCCATGCCGCTGCCGTTATCCTCTACTTCGATCGTTACGTACTTGTTGTCATTGAATACATTGATGTCGATAAAGCCTTCGTTGGCGGTAGCATCCTGGGCGTTGCGCACGATGTGCATCAGGATCATGACCAGCTGATCCTGGTCTGCAACGACAAAGGAATTTTCAGTATCTGATCTCAGTGTCGGAATGGGCTGGCGATCGGCGCATTTGCGGATGGCTTCCAGCAGCAGTGATTTGACGGAAACAGAACGGTGCGAAGTCTGGTGCGTATTGCGCTGCAATCGCTTCAGGAGGTGATTCATGCGCTCCACCGAATTGTCGATGGTTTTTATCGCGTCTT
>JBATGO010000332.1:0-5186 GCA_049665845.1 Pseudomonadales bacterium
GCGCTTCGGCAGCGTTGGCCGCAAGTGGCTGTTCGAAAATTGCCCGCAACGCGCTGTGCTGGACTGCGCGGGCTTCCGTGTTGTTTATTTTTTCACCGCCCAGTAATTCGGTGATTTTTTCCGGCAGCCTGCGTGATTTTGCAAGCAACATAATTGAACTGAGCGGTTTATCATCGATAACGCTACGGCGCAGGTCGACGCTTATGCCCGCGGCGTTGAATTGCCAGCGCTTGTCTCTATCCGCTTTTGCCAATAGCGCACGAATATCGGTACTGAGTGCGGTGCCCAGTTGCGCTATGCAATATTCAAGCGATTCACGGTCGGTCGAAATGGATTTTGTGAATGTGTTGATGACTTATCCCCCCCAATGCTGCCTGGCGCACGTTCCCGCCCGGCGTTATCGCTGCAATACATTGTTTTTTATGAATTTTTCCAGCATATCTCAAGCTGGGCTGCTAAGCTTTCCAGACTACCAGTAAACCGCTCGAGCGACAATTTTGGCTCACATACGCCTGTTCAAACACTATGTTCCCTCCGCACTGATTGTGCTTGCAGTGCTGGAGGGTGCTGCGTTGTTTGTATCGCTGCTGGGCGGTTACGCGATCCGCTTTGGCTTGATAGACCAACGATTTTTATTGCTTGCCGACCTGGACACGCGCGTGCTCGTCAGCGCAACGGTGTTCACGATTGTATTGTTGCTCTGCACAATGGCGATGGGTGTATACAGCGCAGGGCTGCGCGGCGGCAACGCGCCCATGGCAGTGCGCACGGTGGTCGCCTACTGCCTGCTGGGTACTGCAACTTTAACAGTGCTTTACTACGTTGTGCCGCCTCTTTACATGGGGCGCGGCGTATTATTTTACTCGATTGTTATTGCGCTGCTGCTGGTGGTGCCTGTGCGCTGGCTGTTCCTGCGGCTGGTCGACGCCGAATCACTGCGCGACAGGGTATTAGTGCTGGGTGTTGGTGACAAAGCGGAGAAACTGGCCGAAGACCTGGCCAGTGGGCATGCCGGTGTCGCGCGTATCGTTGCATTCGTGCAGACGTCGCCGGAAGAGGATATTGAGGTAGATGGGCCAGTCGTCCAGCGCGACAGGAGTTTGCTGGAGATCGCCAGCGGTTTTGAAGTTAACGAAATTGTTGTGGCGCTCGACAATCGCCGTGTCGGCGAGGGCAGTACCTTTCCCCTGGACGAGTTGTTCGAATGCAAGATGCAGGGTATTCGGGTCAGCGATGCGATCACCGTCTGCGAGCGGGAGCTCGGCGTATTGCCATTGTCGGCAATCAGTCCCGGGTGGCTGGTATTCAGCGCAGGCTTTGCCGGCGGGCAGTTGTGGGAAAACCTGAAACGCGGCAGTGATATCCTGATATCACTGCTGTTGCTCGCGCTGGCCTGGCCATTGATGCTGTTGGCAGTGCTGCTGATATTGCTTGAAACCGGTCGGCCAATTTTCTATCGCCAGACGCGCGTGGGTCTGGGCGGCAAGCCATTCGAAATTACCAAGTTTCGCAGCATGGTCGTGAATGCGGAGAAAGAGGGCCAGGCTGTCTGGGCCAGTGCGAGCGATAGTCGAATTACGCGGGTAGGCGCATTTCTGCGTAACACGCGCATTGATGAGCTACCGCAATTGTGGAATGTGCTGCGCGGGGATATGAGTTTTGTCGGCCCGCGCCCGGAAAGGCCGGAGTTTGTACACGGGTTTTCGGAGTCGCTTCCGTATTACAATGAGCGCCACCGGGTCAAGCCTGGCCTGATGGGCTGGGCGCAGCTCAATTATCCCTACGGTGCATCCGAAGAAGATACGGCGCAGAAATTGCGCTACGACCTCTATTACGTGAAAAACAAGAGCCTGATCCTGGATTTGATTATTATGGTGCAGACAGTACAAATTATTCTTTTGGGCATGGGGGTTCGCTAGCATGCAAGTATTCTTGTGCGCAAAACGTTTGTTTCAACGGCTGGCTGTGCTTTCAGTTGCAACCCTGCTGTTCGCCTGCGCATCGGGCGGTAAGGTTGCCGAGTTGCCAAGCCAGGGCGTGATGGAGTTGCCCGAATACCGGATTGGTTCCGGCGATCGCATCAAGATCGATGTCTGGAAAAACGCCGAGCTCTCTTCCATCGTGCTGGTGCGACCGGATGGAAAAATTTCGATTCCGCTGATCGGCGATGTGCTGGCCAGCCAGAAAACCACCGATGAGCTGGCCGCGGATCTTGAAACCGCGCTGAAAGACTATGTGCGTGTGCCACAGGTTACCGTTATTGTGGAAACACCCAGCAGCGCCGATTTCCAGCGCCGTGTGCGCGTAACCGGTGCGGTGCAGCGACCGCTTTCAATTGCTTTCGAAGAGGGCATGACGGTGCTGGACCTGGTGTTGCAAGCCGGCGGCGTGTCGCCTTTTGCAGCGGGAAACAAGGCGCAGTTGCATCGCAAAAATGCCAAGGGAGTGGTGAAATCCTATCGTGTGAGACTGCAGGATATTCTTACCAAGGGCAAGCTGGAAACGAATTTTCCATTGGCGCCGTCTGATGTGATCAGCGTTCCCGAAAGATCATTTTAATTCCATAGCTGGTAACTCTACTTGGATTTTCTCTATATTGCCCAGCTCGTTCGCGCTTGTCTTCGCGAATTCTGGCGGCACCGCTACCTAGCCATGACCTGTGGGTTTATCGTTGCGCTCGGTTTGCTGGTCTTCGGCATGTTCTGGCAGGAAAAATATACAGTCAGCTCGTCGCTCTACGCTGATCGGCAAAACATCATCGCACCGCTGCTGCAAGGGCAGGCGCAGGTCACGAAAGTAGAGGACCAGCTGCAGGTCGTAAAGGAGCTGATGCTTTCGAACCGTATCCTGGAAAAAATTGTTCGCGGTGAGGGCTTTGCACCGGCGCAGAACGATGGGGCCCGCGAATCTGCATTGGTGAACAGCATCAGGCAGCAGGTTAACGTAAAACAGGTTGGCAAGAATTATATCGCAGTGTCATTTACCGACGTAGACCCTGACAAAGCCTATGGTGTAGTGACCCAGCTGGTCGACCTGTTCATACAGGAGAGTTCAGCCAACAAGCGCAGTGAAAGTAAACAGGCCTTTTTGTTTATCGATAAACAGGTCAATTCCTACAAGGAACAGCTCAGGCTCGCCGAAGAGCGCCTGAAGCAATTCAATGCTTCCAACCTTGACGGCAGTGAAGCGAGGGTGCTCGGAAATATTGAAAGTCTCAGGAAGGAAATTGCCGACCTTGAGCTGGATCTGGGCCAGTCAAGCGAGCGGGTTGCCTCTTTGGGCGCACAGGTTGACCAGGAAGACCGCTACTTAACCAGAAAAGCACGTTCCGATGAATACAGGGAACGCATAGCCGAGGCAGTCGCACAGCTCGATGAGCTAAAGCTTGCCTACACCGACAAGCATCCCGATGTTATAGCGCTGGTTGATCACATCAATGCCTTGCGTGACGCAGCTTCCTCTACGGACATAACCTCGACCTCAGCTGCCAATGCAGGTGTCAGCAGCCTTGAAAACCCGGTATACGATGAGCTCAGGGCCGCACTTGCTACAGCAAAGGTTGAAAAAAACACGATAACAAGGCGGCTTGGATCCTTGAGAGCACGGCTTACGGAGGAGCAGGGTCGCTCCAGGCGTATTGCCGAGCGCGATGCTGAACTGGCAGAGCTTACCCGTGACTACTCGGTTACCAAGGGGCTCTACGAAGATTTACTCGAACGTAAAGAGAAAGCTCGTCTGTCGATGACGCTCGATATTGAGGGGCAGGGTGTCAGCTACAAAATCCAGGAGCCGGCGAAGTATCCGCAGTTTGCCAGCGGCCTCCGGTTCGTGCACTTTGTGCTCGGTGGTGCCGCTGCCGCCTTGCTAGTGCCGATCGCATTGATCGTCGCCTATATTTTCGTCGATCCGCGTATTCGTTTTGCGAAAATGATCGAGGAAGAGTTCGGCGCTGTGTTTCTTGCGGAAGTTCCTCATTTGACCTCCAGCCCCCTGCAGCGTATGAAAAAGCTTGATGTTCGCTTGTTTGCAATGGCAGCGGTCGCCTGCGCAGCAATATATGCGTCTGTTGTGATTGCATATATTTACTGGGTATAGGCTATGGATTTCGACCAGGAACCAAAAGAACTTTCCCGCAATATTATTCGGCTCGATGAAGCCGAAGAAAGAATGTCGCGCCAGCAAATCCGGGAAATGGCTGACGTATACAATCTTGTGCCGGAGGAACTGGATGAAAAGAAAATCATTCATCCGAAAATGCGCGACAAAAAGGTGCTTAACGTATTCCGTGAAATTCGCACCAAGCTTTTGCGGCGGGTTGGCAGCAACAACTTTACCCTGTTGGTCACCGCAATCTGTCCCGGTGGGGGTGCGACTTTCGTCAGCACAAACCTGGCGGCTTCTTTCGCATTTGACCACGGCAAGACGGCCCTGATGATCGACTGCAATTTGTATTCGCCGGCCAGCGATGCCCTCATAGAAGGTGCGGATCTTGGCTTTTCAGATTTTTTGCAGGATCCGAGTATTTCCCTTGAAGAGGTTATTTACGCTACTGGCGTGCCCCGGCTGCGGCTGATTCCATCAGGTTCAGCGCATGATATAGGGCCTGAGTACTACACCTCGTACAGGATGAAACAGTTCGTCGAGGAACTGCACAGTCGCTACGCAGACCGGTATATTATTCTCGATGCGCCGCCTATTGGCAGCACCGCGGATGCCAAGATTCTTGCAGAGCTTTGTGATTATGTGCTCATTGTGGTGCCCTATGGCCTGGTCACGCAGGAACAAATAAAAACAGCGACCGAAAGTGTTCAGCAGGAAAAGCTGATCGGTGTTATTTTCAATAACTAGTTTTTTCGCTAATGGATAGTTTTTTTGTTGGGATTCCTGAAAAGCAGATATTCGCTACTTTTTTGCCGGCGAGAGATGCCGAAAATATCAAGGGTGGTGTTTTGCTCTGTTATCCTTTCGGGCAAGAGTATTTGCGTGCTCACAGGGCATTCAGGCAGCTTGCGACAATGCTGTCGCGCTCGGGTTTCCACGTTTTAAGAATTGATTACCCAGGCAGTGGCGATTCGTTCGGGGATGCGCCGATTGAATCTTTCAGCACTTTGGTTGAGCAGGTTTTGCCAGTGGTGTCAGCGCTGCAGCAGCGCTGCGCAGCGAAGCCGCTGTACACTTGCGTGCTG
>JBATGO010000333.1:0-4079 GCA_049665845.1 Pseudomonadales bacterium
CTCCAGGCTTTTCTGATTCATCCAGCACGACCCACCATATTAAAAAAGGCTCGCCTCGCAGAGGTGGGCCTTTTTTAATATTGGGGTATTGCGAGGGTACGAGAACCGGGTTCGACCAGTTGCGCAGCAACTGGCAACGAGGCGCGTCAGCGCCGAAGCCCGCAGGGTCAGAAAAGCCTTCAGGCTTTTCTGATTCATCCAGCACAACCAGTCGGGCATGCTGCTTGATCCCCCACAGGTCACATTTTTTCTACCCGTGCAGGCACATACTTATGCCACGGCGTGCCCGCAAAAAAATCCCGGTCTGCGCTGGAGGTGAGCTCGTTTGGCGCAACGCCTGTGCGCACGTTCCTCCCTTCCTCCCCGGGGTAGTCGATACCAAAGCCATTCGGAATAGACACCGTACCCTGGCGTTGTATTGTCGATATCTCAATATGTGTTGAGGCACTGCCTGTTCTGGTGCTGAGTTTTACCCTTTCACCGTCAGCCAGGTTCAGGAGCCGGGCATCTTCCGGGTTGATGTACAGGCTGCCCGCAGAATGGTCCTTGTCCCAGGACGGGTCCCGAATAATGGTATTTGCAGTGCTGCCGCGCCGATTACCCGCGGCGAGCACAAACGGGAATTCCGCGCTGCGATGTAGCGGCGTTTCGTCGAGGTTGGCGACCCGCGGGAATAATTCTTCAAGATGCAGGCGGATACGCTTGTCCGGGTAGCCAACCCTGTTCCAGCTATCGGTATAGTCGCCTGAATCGGTGTAGGCAAATCCGGATTTTGAGCTGAGCAGTTTTGCAAACATGGCTTCGCCAATTTCCCATGCACTGCCTGTAAAACCGGCGGCTTCCGCATAGCTCGTTTTCTTTTGCGCGAAATCATGGCACAGCGCCCAGAATGGTGCCGCCGCTGCAGATTTACCATCGTCCAGTGTCGTGCCCAGCGTTCTGTAAAGCAGTGAGGGCGCCACGCCAAAAAGTTTGGGCGTCCTGGAAACCATTGCAATGAATTCCATGGCAAAGGCCTGGCGTCCGGTTTGCAAAGCTGCTTTCAGCTGTTTGACATCATCGCTGCTGTAGCCACCGAGCGCTTCGACCAGCCGGGTATTGATTTCCGCTTCGGTCAAGGTGCCCGGAAGCGGGTCGACAATCGGATGACGCAAATGAAAATAGTTTTTCGGAAATTCCACGGAGAAAAACGTGCACTCGTGTTTTTCAAACTGGCTGCACGCTGGCAGTACATAGTCGGCAAGTTTTGCGGTCTCGGTCATGGCAACATCAATGACCACCGAAAACTCCAGCGCGGCGATTGCTTCACGCATACGCGGGCTGTTTGCGTAGGAATGTGCGGGATTGGCACTTTGTATGATCGCAGCGCGAAAGCGGTCGGGATGATCGCCAAGGATTTCATCCGGCACTTCATTGCAGGGTAACAGGCCTGTGATGATGCGCGATCCCAGCACCGGGCTGGTGCGTTTCTTGTTTGATTCTGTCCCCGCGGTTGCGTTTTTGGACCCCTCGGTTACCGAGAGCAGCGCGATAGCGATATTGTGCCCACCCTTGATTGCAAAGTTGCCAGTTATAACCCACAAAATGCGCTGCAGGTAACTCACCAGCGTAGAGTGCACGTTTTGCTGGATGCCCAGATCCTCGAATACCGAAACTGAGTTGGCCGCCGCAATGCGCCGCGCAGAAGCGCGTATCAGGTTTACATCGACATCACAGATTCGGGCGTAATCGCCAATCGAAAGTGTTGCAAAATGTGCACGAATCTCTCCAAAGCCCGTGGTGTGGTTGTTAATAAATACAGTGTCTTCGAGGCCTTCCTGCACGATCACCGCAATCATCGCCGACAGGCACCACGCATCGGTACCGGGTTTTACCCGCAGGTGAAAGTCTGCCATCTGCGCGGTCCTGGTTAGTGCCGGATCGAGAACGATCATTGTGCGCGCAGGATCTTTGCTGATTGTGTTGAGCACCTTGCGTGTTTGCGGGAATCCGTGCGCCTCCCAGGGATTTTTGCCAATAAAGACTGCGACTTCGGCATGGTGAAAATCGCCGTGCGGGCCACCGCCGCCAAACATTTTTCCCTGCACCCAGAATTCGCCGGTTTTTTCCTGCGCCAACGCGTTGGTAACGTATTTCACGCCGAGCGTCTGCATCAGCGCATTGCTGTAAACCCCGCCAAGATGATTACCCTGTCCGCCACCGCCAATGAAATAAATTTTTTCACCGCCGTATTTTTCTTTAATGCCCTTGAGACCGGCGGCCACTTCGCGAATCGCTGTATCCCAGTCGACGGGCTCGTAGCTGCCATTCGCTGTGCGGCGCATGGGGCTATCAAGTCGGTCGGCACCCATCTGGTAATAGTTGAGCCGGGCCGCCTTGTTGCAAACATAGCCCTCCGAGCTCGGGTGCTCCCTATCGCCCCTTATTTTCAGCAGTTCGCGCCCGTTTTTACCGCCGGTCTGGATCTCGAGGCCGCAATTAATGGAGCACAGAATGCATGCCGACTTGTGAAAAATCTTCTCAGCAGAAGGGGTAGACATCGAATGCTCCTGGCGTGCTATTGTGGTGACACCCTATTGGTGAGCTGTAGCTGCGATATTTTTTTGACTTGTCCCATTTTTTATACTTGTCCGATCAACCATTGATGTAAGCAGCCCGGGCTTATTGCGACGGATGTTGTGACGGATGTTGTGACGGATGTTGTGACGGATGTTGTGACGGAAGTTGCGCCGGTTAGAACAGGCAATATTGTACACCTTTTTCTGCTGCGCCTTTTCTCGGCGTATTTTCGCGCGCTGTATTGATGGTCGCTTTGGAAGCGGATTCACGTTCGACATAAACTGTGCCGTCGACCGGCGAAATGGTTTGCAACGCTGCTGGTTTCCTTTAATGATTGACGTACCAGAACAGAAAATGAAAGAAAAGCCCCTGCGTCGTGTCCAAAAGTTCAATCTGTGCAACGTTACCAGGATACTGGCAGTGTTGACGGTTGCAGGTTTCGCCACCAAGGGGCGTGCTTCGGCAGCGGGCGAGCCGGGCTTCGATGACCGCGTTAACGCCTTGATAGAACCGCTGGCGAATACGCTTTCGAATTTTGTTTTCTATAAGGTGCCTGTTTTTGGCGCAGATCTCCCCTGGATCGTTTTATGGCTGGTATTTGCCGCAGTTTTTTTCACGTTCTACTTTAATTTTCTAAGTTTTACCGGTTTTCGCCATGCGTTCCATTTGCTGCGCGGTGATTACAGCAAATTGAGCCACGAGGGTGAGGTCAGTCACTTCCAGGCGCTGTCTACGGCGCTGTCGGGCACAGTGGGCATCGGCAATATTGGCGGCGTCGCTGTGCTTATAAGCGTAGGCGGCCCGGGTGCTGCATTCTGGATGCTACTCGCCGGTTTCCTGAGTATGTCGACCAAATTCGCCGAATGCGTGGCGGGGGTGAAATACCGCAAGGTGAATGCCAACGGCTCGGTATCGGGCGGTCCGATGTATTACCTGGAACAGGCGCTGAAGATAAGGAACATGGCCTGGGCCGC
Organism: Pseudomonadales bacterium; assembly: GCA_049665845.1. Taxonomy (GTDB): domain Bacteria; phylum Pseudomonadota; class Gammaproteobacteria; order Pseudomonadales; family UBA7434; genus UBA7434. The sequence continues at coordinate 3,534 of JBATGO010000333.1, forward strand.
GAAACCGCTGGGTGCTTTTTACGCGCTGGCGATTGTGATCGGCTGCTTCGGCATCGGCAATATGTTCCAGTCGAACCAGGCCTTCGAGCAAATTGTTTTTATAACGGGCGGTGAGCAAAGCCGCTTCGCCGGGCTGGGCTGGTTGTTTGGACTGCTGATAGCGCTGCTTGTCGGGGTAGTTATTATCGGTGGTATCAAAAGTATTGCGAAGGTCACCAGCAAGCTGGTGCCATTTATGGCTTTGACCTACATTATCGGCGCGGTGGCTATCATCTCGTTTAATGCTGAGCGAATTCCGGCTGCGCTGCTCGCCATTGTTACCGAGGCGTTTAATCCGGAAGCCGTGGGTGGCGGCATGCTTGGCGTGATGATCCTGGGCTTTCAGCGTGCAGTTTTTTCCAACGAAGCGGGAATTGGTTCTGCAGCAATAGCGCACTCCGCAGTACGAACCAGCGAGCCGATTACCGAGGGTTACGTGGCGCTGATGGAGCCCTTTATAGATACCGTAATAATTTGCTCCCTGACGGCGCTGGTTATCCTGACCAC
>JBATGO010000334.1:0-5272 GCA_049665845.1 Pseudomonadales bacterium
GTACTGCTGCTTGCCGCGCTGCCGCTCGCGACGTTTGACCACCACATGTGCCGGCTCAACGGCAAAGACCGCGCAAACTGCCGCAACGGCTTCAGCGAGCCTGTGCTGTGCGATAGCCGGCTCGACACTGGCTGGCGCCGCGTATTCCTGCACAAGAAAATACTGCAGCACTTCCTGCCCCGCGCGGCTGGCCAATTGCTGCGCAGCGCCCCATGGACCTGAATCCTTCACTGTGCGTGCGGCGTAGCAGTCGATTGCCACTGCATATTCGGGCAGGTCGGCGTCATAAAGACGGTAACTCGGTACAGCAGCCGCCGCCAGCCAGGCCTTGAGACGACGCCGGTTTTTGCGCAGGCGGTTGGCCAGCATGGTGGCACCTTCGCTGAGTGCGGCAGATGATGCAGTGCCTGATGCAATTGCGGTTCCGGCTGCAGTGGCGGCTTGCGCTGCACTGCCTTGCGCGCCGGTATGCGCAGCCCCCTTTTCATCTTCCTGCTGACGGGTTCGCGACTTGAGGTAATTCGCAGGCGCCACCCGGTAGCGCAATAATTGACAGGCGATATTGCCGTTATTGACCTTGTGCTGCCTGAAACTGCGCAAGCCTGTCGACCAGCCCAGTTCTGCATTGTCGGTAAGTATTGCCGCCTGCCAACCGGTGCAGTGCTGTTTTAACAGGTTACCCAGCGCTGCATACAGCTGCGACAGCTCGCCGCGCTCACCGAGACGTTGCCCATAAGGCGGATTGGTCAGCAGTAATCCTGTGCCAGCAGCAAAACAGTCGCTATCTGCAGGCAGTTTTGCAAGGGCGATAGTGCGCAACTGGACATGCGCAGCGAGGCCCGCACGGTCGAGGTTTTGCTGCGCCACCTGCACTGCCCCAGCGCTGGCGTCGCTGCCAAAAATATTGCACGGCAAAGACACCTTGCACAAATCAATGGCCGCATGTTCGAGGCAGTCACGCCACAGCGCAGCATCGGCGCTATGCAGGCGCAACAGCGGCCAGTCGTTGCGCAGGTAACCTGGCGCGATGCTGCCCGCCTGCAGCGCCGCTTCAACCAGCAAGGTGCCCGAGCCACACATGGGGTCGACGAAACTGGCGCCCGCCTGCGCCATCGCCGGCCAGTCGCAGAGCAGCAGCAATGCTGCAGCGAGGTTTTCCTTCAGTGGCGCCTCGCCACCAGCCGCTCGATAACCACGCCGATGCAGGCTCTCGCCGACGAGGTCCACGCCCAGCGTGAAGCGCCGCTTGAACAGGCGCGCGTATAAGCGGACGCCGGGTGCCGTCGTATCCAGCTGCACACGCCCCTGTCCCTGCGCACGAAAATGATCGTTCAGCGCGTCCTTGACCAGTTGCGCGCCGTATTTTGCGTTGCGAATAAAATCGTTGCTGCCGTTAAAATCAATTGCAATCGAATGCGTTGCGCTGAAGTGCTGCTGCCAGTCGCAGTGGCTTGCCGCTTCAAGCAGTGACGCCGCGCTGTCGACTTCACGGCGCAGCAATACCAGCACGACCCGATTGGCAACTCGCGACTGCATGCAGACACGGTAGGCGAGCGCCAGCGCACAATCAAAATAACAGCCAGCAACCGACTCCTGCAGCGTTTCGACACCAAGCCCGCCCAGTTCACGTGCGAGCAGGGCCTCGAGCCCTTTCGGGCAGGTCGCAAAAAAAGTCATTGTCGGCACGGTGCGAAGCGGCGCAGAAACAGCGCTAGCTGCTTGCGATACGGGACGCGGCGCTGGCGGCAGCCGGTTCGCTTGCCCGGACTGCAGCAGCCCTGGCAAATTCACCGGCGGCAACTGCGCAGCGCCGCACCAGCGCCGGACCTTCGTAGATCAGGCCGCTGTACAGCTGCACGAGGTCGGCACCAGCGGCGAGTTTGGCCACGGCTTTTGCTTCGCTGTCGATACCGCCCACACCCACGATGACCAATGCGCCCTGCAAGTGCGCTGCGAGTTTTTCCACAACCCGGGTACTGCGCGCGTACAGTGCTGCGCCACTCAGTCCACCGGCTTCAGCAGCGAATGCACTGTACGGTACCGCAGTACGGTCGATCGTTGTATTGGTGGCAATTACGCCGTCGATGCCGAAATGCACCAGCCTGTCGCTGACCCTGAGCAGGTCATCATCGGCCATATCCGGTGCGATTTTCACCAATAGCGGCCGCTGCTTCGAATGCTTGCCCGCAAGTACCTTGCGGCGTTCAACCAGTGCCGCAAGCAACGCATCAAGCGGTGCGCCAAACTGCAGGTCGCGCAGCCCCGGCGTATTCGGCGACGACAGGTTAATAGTGATGTAGTCGGCGAAGTCATACACCGCATCAAGACCCTGCAGGTAATCGTCGACAGCGCCTGCAGCCGGGGTCGCCTTGTTTTTGCCAAGATTTACACCGAGCGGAATATCGAGTGGCGATTGCCGCAGTTTGCGCAGTCGCGCGAGCATTGCGGCAAGGCCCGCATTGTTAAACCCCATGCGGTTGATAATGGAGCGCTCTGGTGTAAGCCTGAACATACGCGGCGCCGGGTTGCCTGCCTGGGCCAGCGGAGTAACCGTGCCGACCTCTATAAACCCGAAACCCAATGCCTGCATCGCCTGCATGCAGCGCGCATTTTTGTCGAGCCCCGCAGCGAGGCCAACACGATTCGCAAAACGCACGCCCATCAATTCAACCGGGTCTGGAATACGATTGCCGCCAAACCGCGACAGCAACGGCCCCGCGGCAGACAAGCCAGCGATGGCCAGGTCGTGTGCGCGTTCAGGCTCGAGGGCAAATAACAGTGGTCGTATAAGATGGTACAAAAATACTATCCCGGAGGTGCTTGTTCGCTATCGCACTGAGATTTGCGATCAATCCGCTTGCAAACCAGCTGCGTAATATCAGCTGGCATATTAGCATGCAGCGATGTACCGAAAACGCGGCGCAGCCTCAACTTCGAAGGGCGTCATCAAAACGGGCCGCTGCCGGGGCGACACGGCTACACGTTTGCCTGGTCAACTACCGAGGTCGGAACAAACAGCGAGCGCACAGCGCAGCATGCACTCTCAGCGTGACTTTTTTACAAGCAGGCGCTAATTTTTCTGCGTCGTGCCCCAAGCAGCGGGCCAGCGCCTATAATGCGCCGCTGTCGCGCACATCAACGACCCTCCGGTCGGTAATACGCGGCAAGGCTCAGCGTGCAACAACATCCAGCTACGGCCAATCAGCCTGTGACCTTAACCGCGGCACGTTGCCGCCCTGACAATACGGAACCACCATGACGAGCTCCCTACAAGCGACAGCTGCCGTGAATAGCAAGAAAAAACCCGCGCAGAAAAGCGCGGTCAAGCCAGACGCCGCCGGCAAGGCCCCGACCGGAAAAACTGCTGCAGCCGCGAATCCGGACGTTATCGAAGAGATGGGTGTGCTGCGCATGACCAGGAAGCATCCGGCCATCCGCAAACTGAAACGCAAATATCCCACCTCGATTCACGGTCACAAGTTCTGGCCCTCCAGTTACCTGTTGATGGACTACCTGAACGACAACCCGCCAAAAAAGAAAACCCGTATTCTCGACCTGGGCTGTGGCTGGGGACTGACCTCGATTTACTGCGCAAAGAAATTCGGCTGCAAGGTCACCGGCGTCGACGCCGACAAGGAGGTGTTTCCGTACCTGAAGGCGCACGCCGAATTAAACGGCGTTGAGATCGATACCCTGCACAGCAAGTTCGAAAAACTCGATGTCGAAACGCTATCGAACTTCGACCTGATCATCGGCGGCGATATCTGTTTTTGGGACTCGCTGAACAAAACGCTGTTCAAGTTGTTCAAGCGCGCCAAAAAAGCCGGCGTCAAAAAAGCTGTCATTGCCGACCCGCAGCGGCAGCCGTTCATCGACCTTTGCGATCGCCTCGATGACCACTTCACCCACGAAGTCTGGGACTGGGAACTGCCTGAGCCAACACCGGCCGATGGCGACATCCTGGTCGTGAAATTCAATAAAAGCTAGGCCAACTGATTGCTCGAGATCGAACAGCGCGATGGAACAGGAGATCATTTTCAGCTAAAGCTGGTGATGGCGCCGGATCGCTCACTCGACTGGGAGCAAAACAAGAGGGTGATCTGGGCGCTGGGCACACTCTGTGCGAGCATCGCGATCGGCTTTACGCTGGTGCTGGGCGTCTGGATGGTGCTGCCTTTTGCCGGGCTGGAAATCGCAGCGCTCACATCGGCGCTGTATTATGTCTCATGGAAGCTCAGCTACCGGCATGTCCTCACTTTTAACCAGGACGAGCTGGTTATTGAAAAAGGCGTTTACCGACCGCGCGGAGCCTGGGTATGGCCGAAACGCGACACCCACCTTGAAATTGAAATCGCCAGCCACGATTGGGCGGCAAACAAAATGACCCTGCACCATGCTGGCGAGTCGGTCAACATAGGCGATTTTCTCAGCCGCGCAGATACCGAGAAGGTAGTCGAAACGTTGCGCGGGCAAATACTCTGCAAAGTGCGCAGGGCATAATTCGACGCGCTGCATCGGCTTAACCTGCTCATTCAACAACTTTAAAAAAACAAGCAACTATGCAAAAACCTGCAGCAAAAAAAATTGGCATGATCAGCCTCGGCTGCCCCAAGGCGCTGGTTGATTCCGAACGCATCCTGACCCAGCTAAAGTCTGACGGTTACGAACTGGTCGGCGATTACCACGATGCAGACATGGTGGTCGTCAATACCTGCGGTTTTATCGACAGCGCCAAACGTGAATCGCTGGATGCCATTGGCGAAGCGTTGCGCGAAAATGGCAAGGTCATTGTTACCGGCTGCCTGGGCGCCAATGCGGCAGAAATAAAAAAGAGCCACCCGAATGTGCTCGATATCAGCGGGCCACACGCCTACGAGCAGGTCGTCGGCGCCGTGCACCGCTACGCACCCAACCCGGTGCAGCACGACCCTTTTGTCGACCTGGTCCCGCCGCAGGGTATCAAGCTGACCCCGCGCCACTACGCGTACCTGAAAATATCCGAGGGCTGCAATCATCGCTGCAGTTTTTGTATTATTCCGTCGATGCGCGGCGACCTGGTCAGCAGGCCGATCGGCGAAGTAATGGAAGAAGCTGCGCGCCTGAAGGCGGCAGGCGTGCGCGAGCTGCTGGTCATCTCGCAGGACACCAGTGCCTACGGCGTCGATCGTAAATACCAGACCGACTTCTGGAACGGCAGGCCACTTAAAACAAAAATGCAGGCGCTGTGCGAAGCGCTGGGTGAACTCGGTATATGGGTTCGATTGCATTACGT
>JBATGO010000335.1:0-8771 GCA_049665845.1 Pseudomonadales bacterium
GCCGAAGCCATTGCAACCGCTGCTGTCAGTGCAGTAAGTTTTTTCATGTTTAGTACTCCTCGATACATGAAGTAAGAAACGGGGTTAACCAGCTACCCAATTGCCCCCGATTTATTGTTAATCTGGCCGGAAACAGGGCAAACACAGAAAGGATGCATGAGCTGCATGCCTCACGGTGACCCACTACCACCAGACCTACAGAAACCACTGTTTTATGATTTCCTGGTTTGACTAAGAGCAATTAAGAGGCCAATTTTGCAAAAAATCGCGAAAATAAAAATTACTGATGGAAAATCACGCACTTACGAGCGCAGATCACATTTCAGCTAATGGGTACGCGCGCGAAAACCGCTGCCATTTGTAAAAGAACCCGACGTTATTTTCTTCTTTAGGCAGTAATATCAGGCTGCCCGAATCGCCCCGATTGATTATTTATTGACCTTAATGTATCGACTGTTTTTCGCGCTTGCCGCTCTGTACGGATTCCTTGCCACTGCTATCGGTGCTTTCGCCGCGCACGCGTTACGCGGTGAGTTGCCAGAACCGTCGTTGCGCCTGATCGACACAGCCGTGCGCTACCAGTTCTGGCACGCACTGGCGCTGCTGGTGCTGGCGCTGCTGCTGCGACAGCTGGGCACCTCGCGCACAGGGCAGGGCGCGGGTATTTTTTTCGCGCTGGGCACGCTGCTCTTTTGCGGCTCGCTCTACACGCTTGGCCTGAGTGAACTCCGGCATGTCGGCCCGCTACCAATCGGCTTGCTGACACCGCTAGGCGGCGTTTGCCTGCTTGCAGGCTGGCTCTTGCTCGGCTTGGCCGGATGGCGCTCCCGATGAGGAATACGGTCGAACATCCAAAGCGCCTGCGCAGCTTCGTGGTACGCAGCGGGCGTATGACCGGAGCGCAGGCGCGCGCGCTGGAGCTGCATCTGCAGCGATGGGCGCTGTCCCGCAACAACGGCTTCACCGATTTCGCGCAAGTTTTCGGCAACAACAATCCGCTGACGCTGGAAATCGGTTTTGGCATGGGCGACTCGCTGGCCGCCATGGCGGCCGCGCAGCCTGCGCACAATTTTGTCGGTATCGAAGTGCACCGCGCGGGCGTTGGCCGCCTGCTGGCTTTGGTTGAGCAGCGGGCGTTAAACAACGTGCGGGTGTTTTGCGACGATGCCGTCGATGTGCTGGCAGAAGCTTTCGTGCCAGGCAGCCTGGCACGGGTGAATATTTATTTTCCCGACCCCTGGCACAAAACCCGTCACCACAAGCGCCGCCTGGTGCAGCCGGCATTTCTCGAACTGCTGCACAGCCGTCTGGCACCCGGGGGCCTGTTGCATATCGCGACTGACTGGCAGCCCTACGCCGGGCATGTGCTCGCGGTGGTCGTACAGCACGGCAAATTTACCAACGTAGCGGGCGAAGCGCGGTTCGTGCAGCCCGCTGAATTCGGCAGGCCTGAGACCAAGTTCGAGCGGCGCGGTATTAAACTTGGCCACGGCGTATGGGATATGGTTTTTCGCAAAAGCGGGCAATAATGCTACAGCCCGCAAACACAGCTGGCATCGCTACAGGTAGCTTTTTTGGCTTGTGGGTGCCCGCATCGCGGTGTAAGGTTTACTAACTGAAAAATAGTGCTGAGGCGATTCACGCGGCAAACGATGGATACCAGCAAGGTGATATCCAGCAAGGAGATATAAGAGTATGCAGACCAAGCGCGTGCGCGACTTTATGGCGAAGCACTATGCCACGGTGAAGCCGGAACAAACTCTCGCTGCTGCAGTGCGGGTGCTGCTCGAATACCATCAATCGGCAGTGCCGGTGATCGACGACCAGCAACAGCTGGTCGGCTTGCTCTCCGAGGCAGACTGCATGCGCAATACGCTGGTAGAAGGCTATTTCAACGAAGGCATGACACTGGTCAAGGATCTTATGACACAGCAACCGGAGACCGTCTCGCCCGACCTGGAACTCAGCGCGGTCTCTGAACGTTTCCTGAAAAACAACCGTCGCATGATGCCGGTGGTCGAAGCCGGTACGCTGGTGGGCATCCTGCAGCGCCACGATATTCTCAAAGCGCTGATTTAACTACTGGCCTGCACACAGTTTCCTGTACACAACTGCGCACCGGAGTAAGCGTCGATTCGTAACGGAAACTAGTCCGGTAAAAAAGCCGCCACCACATCGTTTAAAAAGCGCCAGCCGGTGGCCGTTGTAGTAATCCTGTCGCCGCATTTTTCCAGCAAGGCCCGCGCACACAGGCTCTCTACTGTTGCAGCGATCGACTCCGGCGGCTGGCCGGTGCGCTCGGCATACTCCGCGGCCCTGAAGCCATGCTTCAGGCGCAATGCGTTCATCATGAACTCCACCGGCATTTCTTCTGCCGAGATGCGTTTTTGCCCGGCCAGCTGTTGCGTGTCAGTTGCCTGCATATAGCTTTCGGGCATGCGCGTCTTCCAGCGCCGGTACATTTCGCCACCGCGCAGCAGCTTGCCATGTGCGCCCGCACCGATACCCATGTAATCGCCGAAGTGCCAGTAATTGAGATTGTGCAGGGCATATTTTTCATTGCGCGCGTAGGCCGATACTTCGTACTGCGCAAAACCAGCTGCCGCCAGCAGTTCGTTGCCTCTATCCTGTATATCGTGCAGTGTCTGTTCTGCGGGCAATCGTGGTGGGCTGCTGTAAAACGCGGTATTGGGCTCGATGGTGAGCTGATACCAGGACAAATGCTCGGGGTCCAGGTCAATTGCCTGCTGCAGATCGGCCAGAGCCAGCACCGCTTCCTGGCCGGGCAGTCCGTGCATCAGGTCGATATTGATGTTGTCGAATCCGGCTGCGCGGGCGCGCGCAAAAGCGCGTCTTGCCTCATCAGGGCCATGCACGCGACCCAGCGCCTGTAGCGATTCATGGTTAAAACTTTGCACGCCGATCGACAGACGATCGATACCGGCCTGTCGAAAGCCCTCAAAATTCGCACTGTCGACAGTGCCGGGATTGGCTTCAAGGGTTATTTCAAGCGCGCTTGCCAGCGACACGCGCGCCCCTATGGCACCTAGCAGCTGTCGATAAAAACCTGCGCTTAGTAGCGACGGCGTGCCGCCGCCAATAAATATTGACGCAAGCACCGGGCGCTGGCCATACCAGTCAAGCTCGGCATCAAAATCGCGCAACAACGCTGCGAGATAGGCAGCCTCAGGCAGGACATCGCTTTTAGCGTGGGAATTGAAATCGCAGTAGGGACATTTTTTTATACACCACGGCACGTGGATGTACAGCGCCACGCTTGCAACCATAGCTCAGCCCGGCAAGCCATGTTGTTGCGATGTGTGCTGCAACAGGCGCTGAGATGCACGCTGCAATTTAACCTGCATTGCCTGCACCGCAAGGCCGCGGTGACTGTGCGCATTTTTCAGCGCAGGTTCCAGGCTTGCCGAAGAACATGCAAATTCCGGCACGTAAAACAGCGGGTCATACCCGAAACCGCCTTCGCCCTCGGCAGCTTCCAGAATAAACCCCCGCCACTCGCCGGTACAGACCAGCGGTGTAGGATCTTCGCCGTGCAGCACCAATGCCAGCGCACAAATAAAACGCGCGCCGCGCTGCTCGCGGGGAACGCCTGTTAACTCGCGCAACAGTTTGGCGTTATTGCTGCGATCGCAAGCGTCATCGCCCGCGTTATCGGCGCTGTAGCGGGCCGAGTAAATGCCCGGCGCACCCTGCAGGTAATCCACGGCGAGTCCGGAATCATCGGCCAGCGCGGCAAAGCCTGTGTGCATGGCGGCGTTGCGCGCTTTAAGGATCGCGTTTTCTATAAAACTCAGGCCAGTCTCCGCTGCCTCCGGCACCTGGTATTCACCTTGCGGCACAACGGTAAAACCGCTGCCTGCGAACAGCTGTGCAAATTCGCGCAGTTTGCCTGCATTACCGCTGGCAATCACCACGCGCGGCAGGGGCGCCTTACTACTCACGGGTTGTGAAAGAACCGTTGTTTGAACTGGAAGCTGATCGTGCGCGCGCTGCCCAGCGGCCTGACTTCAACATCGAACACGATCAATTCGTCATCGTTGGCAATTTTGAAAGGGGCAAGATAGTAGCGTGCGCCAGGTTCGACCAACTCGTTGAATTCAAGTTTGCGTCTATGCAGCAGGTTATAGCTTTCTCCGGCAATTTCCGCTGCGGGCACATTTACCTTCCCTTCTTCACCGTGCTGCACAATAGAAATGTTCAGCAGCCCACGGTCTGCCGCGCGCACCACGCCCGCGGCGCGCGCAACGTCCGGCTTCAGGAAACTGGTATTGAAGGCGCTGTAAAACACCTCGAATTCTCCATCCTTTACCGAAATATTATCCTGCGCAGCTGACAGAGCCGGAATGCAAAGTAACAGCATTGCCGCGAGGATTTTTAGCGTATCGCATTTAAATTTTTTGCGAATTACATACATGATTCGTCACGTCCTCTATTTTGACCCTGATAATTTCAGCAATGAGCCGTTACGCCTGGCAGCTGGAGCCCGCCTTTACGTGTAACGTGATAGAGCGCATGGGTAGCCAGCATATTCGGCCAGCGGTCGACCAGCGCCGAACGCGTTGCTTCGCCGTTGCTGCGCGACTCAAAACTGCGGTGCAATATGCGAATACCGCGCTCGCTGCAAAGCTGTTCAAAATCTTTCACGGTACAAAAATGTATGTTAGGCGTGTTGTACCAGCTATAGGGCATGAACTTGCTGACCGGCATTTTTCCTCGCCACAGCAGGTAGCGCCTGGCCTGCCAGTGGCCGAAGTTGGGAAAGGTAATCACGCACTCCTTGCCCACGCGCAGCATTTCCTCGAGCACAAAATCGGGCCTGTGCACTGCCTGCAGGGTCTGCGTTAGCAATACCGTATCAAAACTGTCGTCGGCGAAGTTTGTCATGCCGCGGTCGACATCCTGCTCAATCACTTCGATACCGGCAGCAACGCAGTCGAGAATTTTTTGCTCATCAATTTCCACGCCCAGCCCGCGCACCTGTTTGGCTGCCTGCAGGTGGCGCAGCAGTGCACCGTCGCCACAGCCGATATCGAGTACGCGCGCTTTGCTGTTTACCCAGCGCTCTATCGCGAGAAAATCACTGCGCATTGGCAGCTCCCGCCAACAGCGTTTCGGCATGCACCTGTCGCATATAGGCGCTGAGCAGTTTTTCGTAGCGCTCGACCGGCAAAAGGAAGGCGTCGTGGCCGTAGCTGGAGTCAATCTCTGCATAGCTCACCGGTTTTTCAGCAGCAATCAGGGCGTCGACAATTTCGCGCGAGCGCGCCGGCTCAAAGCGCCAGTCGCTTGAAAATGACAGTACGAGGAACTTGCTCTGTGCATGGCGAAATGCCGCAACCGGATCGTCGCCATATTCGCGTGCGAGATCGAAATAATCCAGCGCGCGCAGCATCAGCAGGTAGGTATTGGCATCGAAACTTTCGGCAAACTTGTCGCCCTGGTGGCGCAGGTAACTCTCGACCTCGAATTCAAGCGCATCTTCACTGCCGCGAACAAAGCTGCCTGCGCGCAATTCACGACCGAATTTTTGCCCCATTAAATCGCCGGACAAATAGGTAATGTGGCCAATCATGCGCGCAATTGCGAGGCCGTGTTTCGGTCGCGTTTCGTGCTCGTAATAGCGACCGCCGTGAAATTCCGGATCACTGGTAATCGCGATGCGTGCGGTGTTGTTAAAACCGATGTTCTGCGCAGTCAGTTTCAATGCCGACGCAATCACGATGCAGTGCCTGAGCAGGGTCGGATACTCGAGCGCCCAGCGCAGCGCCTGCATGCCACCCAGGCTGCCACCCACCACCGCAGCCCACTGCACGATACCCAGGTACTCCATTAATATGTGCTGGCTGTCGACCCAGTCGCGCACGCGTAGCGATGGAAAATCCGGCCCCCAGGGCTGGCCGCTTGCTGGGTTGATCGAGGCGGGCCCGGTGCTGCCCGCACAGCCGCCGAGGTTATTCAGACTAACGACAAAAAAGTGCCGGGTATCGATCGGCTTGCCGGGGCCAATGTGGTTATCCCACCAGCCGGGTTTGCTGTCGGATTCGCTGTGCTTGCCAGCCGCGTGATGGTCACCCGACAGTGCGTGACAAATCAGCACCGCGTTGTTTTTCGCCGCGTTCAGCTCACCGTAGGTTTCGTAGACAAGTTCGATGCCCGGCAATTCGCGACCACCGGAAGTACGGAAAGGCTCATCAAAACGAAAGGTTTTGGGCGTGACGATGCCCACGGAACTCGCCGCGTTTTCATTTGCGTGATGCTGGCGTTGCGTATCGCTCAAGGCATGCTCGTGGTTATCAGCCAATCGTCATTGGGTCGGATGCAATGCGGTTCATGCATTAGGCTCATGCTGTCGCGGCGCAAAACATAAACAGGTGCAGCCCCGGCAGCGGTGAGCATTCGATAGTAACGCGCCGCGTGCGAGGCTCAAGCATTCATTGTGCGTAAGAGTACAGCCGCGCGCTAGCCCGCCGCAAAGCCTTCACGAAAACTCGCATACTGCGGTACGAAACCTTCCGCCTGCAACCTGGCGGGCCTGCAACGGCGATTGCCACCGCGGCCGGGCAGATAATCTGCGCAAAGCTGGTCGACAGCAATGTGCTCGCGCTCGGCCAGCCACAGCATGATTTCCCGCAGCGGCGCGCTGTTACCGTCGCAGCCGAGATAGATATCGGCCAACGCCTCACCGCGGCCAGCGCGCGCCAGCAAATGTTCGAACACGCGCGCGCAATCAATACTGTGTATCCGGTTGCTGTAGTGCGCCGGCTGCGGCGGACAGATGCGCCCCTGCCGCAATACTTCGAGCAGGTGATTGCGGCGCCCCGCGCCGTAAATGCCGGAAAAACGGATGGCGCTGCCGGCAAGCGCTGAATTGGCCAGCACAGCCTCGGCAGCCAGCATGGTGCGCCCCGAATAACCAACCGGTGCGGCCGGGCTCGTTTCATCCACCTCACTGCCATCGTTTTGCGCGTAGACGCTGGTGGACGAGGCGAACAACAGCAGCGGGCGGTGCGGATTTTTTTCCAGTTCCGCGACCAGCGCCAGCATGCCCTCGACATAGACGCGCCAGTAATCCCCGGCATTGGCGGGCGCGCTCAGGGTAACAATCACGGCCTCCCAGCGTTGTTCCACGAGCGCCGGTTGCGCCGCGGCAGCGCCTACCTCCAGCACCAGGCCATCAACGCCGCGCGGCAGCGCCGCAAGCCCCGCCTCACTGCGCCGCGTTGCGGTGACCTGATAACCCGCATCGCGAAGTCTCGCGGTCGCTTTGAGGCCAAGCGCGCCACACCCCACCCAGAGGATATTGCCGGCACGGTTGCCGCGCATGCCTGGTCGCCTGTTTTCGGTCACAGAAAATTTCTCATCTGGTTTACAGATACCCGGTTACGTTTGTAGTGCCTTGTAGGTCTTGGTAGTGCCTAGTAGTGCCAGTAGTGCCTTGCGCTGGCGTGTCGAGCCAGGCAATCCATTGGCGTTGCACAGACATATAATACGCGCTGCGTTAGCATGCCAATGCGAGCGCCTAATCGACAAACGATCGTCGCACATAGTAACCAGCCAGTGACGTGCAGGCCAAATCGAACGCGAGCCGTTCGCAGCCCTATGAAAACATCGATTCCGGCAGACAATCACGCAGGCAGCACGGCTGGCAGCGCTACAAAGCGCCCCGCCGATGCGCCAACAGGTAAAACAGCAAACTCCCACGCCGACACTGCAAAACAGGCAGGGCTGCAAAATGCCATCGCCCTGACGCGCATTTCAGGCATCGGCCCCGCACTGCTCGGTCGCCTGCAAAAGCTCGGCATCGATAACCTCGTCGACCTGCTGTTTCACCTGCCGCTGCGCTACGAAGATCGCACACGGGTGCAAAAGATTGCCAGCCTGCGCGCAGGCAGCGGCGCGGTAATCGAAGGCGACATCAGGGGCGTGCGTCCGCAATACGGCAAGCGTCGCAGCCTGCTCTGCCAGCTGGCCGACGACAGCGGCGTGATAGACCTGCGCTTCTTCCACTTTTCCAAAGCGCAGCAACAGTCACTCGAACATGGCGCGCGGCTGCGCTGCTACGGCGAAGTATCAATCGGCCAGCGCGGTTTGTGCATGATCCACCCGGAGTATACCTTCGCACAGGCGGAGACGGAGCCGGCTTCGCGATACCTGACCGCGATCTACCCCAGTACCGAAGGCCTGCAGCAGGGTCGCTGGCGCAGCTTTATCGAACAGGCGTTTCGCCTGCTGCCGCGCGCGGCGCTGCAGGAACTGCTCAGCGATACGCAGTTAACGCGCGCCGGGCTTGCAATGGGAGGCAGTCTTTACCAGGCCCTGCATACATTGCATTTTCCGCCACACGATATCGACCTAAAATGCCTGCAGCAAGGCGCGCACCCGGCGCAGCGCCGGCTCGCTTTTGAAGAACTGCTCGCGCAACGTCTCTCGCACCTGCAGATCAAACGTACACAGCGGCGCCAGGTCGCACCGGCGCTGCTGCCAGATGCACATTACGCTGCACAGCTGGAAGTCGCGATCGGTTTTATACTAACGGCTGCACAAAGGCGCGTGCGCGATGAAATCGGCGCCGACCTTGCGCAACCTTTTGCAATGCTGCGGCTATTACAGGGCGATGTCGGCTCAGGCAAAACCGTGGTCGCCGCCTTCGCCGCGCTGCAGGCGATTGCGGCCGGTGCGCAGGCGGCACTGATGGCGCCGACCGAAATCCTCGCCGAGCAGCACGCTGTTTCTCTGCAGCGCTGGCTGCA
>JBATGO010000336.1:0-1521 GCA_049665845.1 Pseudomonadales bacterium
GATTACAGCCAGCACCCGAAAGCCGCGTCACTTATTGATGAGCTGGTTGCGAAGCACGACTTCACGCCTGCGCAGGTGCGCAACATTCTTGCCGAGGCCAGCACCGAGCAGCGCATTCTCGACAGCATGGCGAACGCAGCCGAAAAAACCAAAACCTGGACAGCCTACCGGGAAAGCTTTTTGGTACCCACGCGTATCAGCGGCGGGGCCGCGTTCCTGCAACAGTACGCAGCGGAGCTCGCCAGTGCGGAGCAGCGCTACGGTGTACCTCGCCAGGTTATTGCTGCGATCATCGGGGTTGAAACCAATTATGGTGGTTATACCGGCAAGGCCAACGTGCTCAACGCACTGGCGACGCTGGCGTTCGAACATCCGCGCCGAGGCGATTTTTTCCTCAGCGAACTGCGCGAGTTTATTGTGCTCTGTCGCGAGCAGGGCTGGCAGCCGGCCTCGCGCAGCGGCTCCTATGCCGGCGCAATGGGCATCAGCCAGTTCATGCCCAGCAATTACCGGCGCCTCGCGGTAGACGGTAACGGCGACGGCCGCGTCGACCTGCTTGACGAAACCGATGCAATCTACAGCGTTGCCAATTACCTGCGCCATCATGGTTGGCGCGCTGGTGAGCCTGTTGCCAGTCGTGCATCGGTAGCCAGCGATTTTGACGCAACGGTAATCGGCAATGGGCTGAAGCCGAATCACAGCGTGGCGACTCTGGCAGAGCGCGGATTTTTCAGCCAGAGCGGTGTGGACGACTCGCTGCAGGCGCGCGTGGTACGCTTCAATGACAGCGACGGCGACGAATTCTGGCTGGGCTTCGACAACTTCTACAGCATCAGCCGGTACAATCCGCGTGCAAAATACGCCATGGCTGTGTATTTGTTGAGCGAGGATATTGTACGCGCGCAGGCGCAGGTGGCCGGGAAAGACTAGCGGATTTGCTGTCAATACAGGGATGCCTGCATTAGTGCTGAAAGCTGATCGATTGCCTGTACATAGCTTGGCTATGCTTTATATTCACGCTAATTTCAGCTGCACCTCTGTCGGGCCCATCGCGGCCGGGTACCAGGTTCAGCATACTTTTTGCACTGGATAATTGCTGTCCAAGGTCATGTCAATCAATACACCAAAACAGTTTCACAGCGAACACCGTCGTGGTATGGCAGCGCATCACGGGCGTCGCGCAGCTTTATTCTCATTGGCCGTACTGGCAGGCTGCAGTTTTTTTTCTGACCTGAAGCCATCTGCAACGCATGGCGACAGTGCGCCGCGCGTCGTGCTGGATGCGAATCGCATCGACGATGCCGAACCGCGCGTTGAGTCACGCAGCCGCGGCGGCAACCGCAGTGTTTATACTGTTTTCGGCAAATCCTATCGGGTGCTCGATGATGCACAGGGCTATCGCGAGCGCGGCCCGGCATCCTGGTATGGTAAAAAATTCCATGGTCGTTCTACCGCCAATGGTGAGCGCTACGATATGTACCAGATGACGGCGGCCCATAAGCATCTGCCGCTGCCTAGCTA
>JBATGO010000337.1:0-6201 GCA_049665845.1 Pseudomonadales bacterium
TCACCGTCACGTAGACAGCACCGAGTACAACCTTGAGCCCAATATTAAAACCTCGCCAGGCGGCCTGCGCGACATCCAGACGATAAGCTGGGTATCCAGGCGCAGTTTTGGTGAGGCAAGCTTCGAACAGTTGGCAGCGCGCAAGCAGCTTACGCGCATCGAGGCGCAGGCTTTTATCGAAGGCGTGCGTTTTTTGTGGCAGGTTCGTTACGCACTGCATATGGTATCCGGGCGCAAGGAGGACCGACTGCTGTTCGAGCACCAGATTGCGGTTGCCAAGTTACTTGGCTTCAGCGATGACAATTCCAACCTCGCAGTCGAGCATTTCATGCACGAGTACTACCGGCGCGTGATGCTGCTCGCCGAGCTCAACGACGTGCTCATGCAGTATTTCAATAGCGCGCTGGCCGATGCCGATGAACAGATCGAAGTCATCGCGCTCAACGAGCGCTTTTGCGTACGCAACGGCTATATCGGCGTCACCGATGCGAGCATATTCGACAACAACCTTTCGGCCCTGCTTGAAATTTTCCTGCTGATGGGCGAACACAATTATATTAATGGTGTTGAGGCGCCAACTATTCGCCTGATGCGCACGCACCGCGAACGAATTGATGAAAATTTTCGCGACGATCCGCAGGTCAAAACGCTGTTCATGAAGATACTGCGCTCGGGGCGCAACGTGCCGCTGCAGCTCAAGCGCATGCGCAACTACGGCATCCTGAGCAAATACCTGCCTGCTTTCGGCGAGATCATTGGCAAGATGCAGTACGATCTCTTCCACGTGTATACGGTAGATGTGCATACGCTGGAAGTAGTACAAAATATTTATCGCTTCGCCCACGAAGGTTCGGAATACGATTACTTGCTGGCGGCAAAAATCATTAACGGGCATATAAAAATAGAGCTGCTTTACCTGGCGGCCTTGTTTCACGATATCGCCAAGGGGCGCGGCGGTGATCACAGCGAAATGGGCGCGCACGATGCGCGCGAGTTTTGCCAGCGCCATGGTATCGGTGAGCTCGAAACCCGGCTGGTCGTATGGCTGGTAGAAAACCACCTGTTAATGTCCAGCGTTTCGCAAAAGCAGGATATCAGCGATCCCGACGTGATTCGGCACTTCGCCGAAACCGTGCGTGAGCGGCTTTATCTCGACGCGCTGTTTGTACTGACTGTCGCCGATATCAACGGTACCAATCCGGAGTTGTGGAATGCCTGGCGGGCATCGCTGTTGCGCCAGCTTTATGCCGCCACCACGCGTGTGCTGCGCCGCGGCCTGGAGAACCCTATCGACAAGCAACAGGTAATCGCAGTGAAGCAGGCAACCGTGCTGGCCAGGCTGCAGGGACTCGGTATTGATGTGGAAGCGGTGCGACAGCAGTGGTCGAACCGCTTCGATGAATATTTCCTGCGTGAGTCGGTCGACGATCTCGCGCTGCACGCACAGAGTATTATTGAGCACGGCGACGATGACAGCCCGATTATCCTGATTCGGCCGTCACATGAGTTTGACGGCGAAGCGATTACTCAAATCACGATTTATTGCACGCTTATCGAAAACCGCTTCGCGTTTATGACGCTCGCGCTGGAGGAACTGAATCTGTCGATTCACGATGCGAGGCTGTTGGTCGCAGGTGGCGGGCACGTTCTCGATACCTTCTACGTGCAGGACCTGTCGCTGGAGGATGCGCTGCATGCGCCACTCAATAGTTCGCTTAAAGTGGGCAAGCAGGCGGCGAGTGTGATGGATCCGGAGCAGCGCATCAAACAGATTCGCAATCGCCTGATGCAGGTATTGCAGTCGCCGGACGAACGCTGGCTCCGTTCGGCGCGCCGGCTCAGTCGCAGGTTGCGCAGCTTCGCCTGGCCTAGCCAAACGGTTTTCTCCAACGATTATGCTCCGGGGTTCAGCGTGCTGGAAGTAATCGCACCGGATCGTCCGGGTTTGCTGTCGGTGGTGGGGCGGGTTTTCTTCAAGCACGAGCTGCGCCTGCACAGCGCCAAAATTGCTACGCTTGGCGAACGCGTCGAGGACGTTTTCTTCCTTACCGACAGAAACGACCGGATTATCGAAGAGCCGGCGCGTATCGAACAGATCCAGCGAGACCTGCGCGCTGCGCTGGATGAAAATACCCATTTGGCGAGCTAGGCAATGAATCCGCGCTTGCAACAATTACACGATTATCCTTTCACACGCCTGGGTGCGCTGCTCGCAGGCGTCGCACCACCTGCCGCTGGCAATGTGCTGTCGCTTTCGGTTGGCGAGCCGCAACACCCGCCACCTGTTTTCGTTGCCGAGGCGTTAACAGCGGCGCTGGGCAATTTGCCGCGCTACCCGTCAACCCAGGGCGGCGATGCGCTGCGCGAGACCATTGCACACTGGCTGGTTAATCGCTACGGGCTGGCGGCAACCGGGGTTGACCCGGCGAGCCAGCTGTTGCCGGTTCAGGGCACGCGCGAAGCACTTTTCGCTGCGGCACAATTTATTGTCGCGCCATCGGCCGGTGCGCTCGTTGCAATGCCCGCGCCTTTCTACCAGATCTACGAGGGCGCCGCGCTGATGGCGGGTGCCACTCCGCTGTACCTGCCCTGCACACGCGACAATGGTTTTGTACCGGAGCTTGACGCGGTGCCCACTGCGCATTGGCAGCGCTGCCAGCTGGTGTATGTGTGCAACCCCGCCAACCCGACCGGCGCTGTGCTCGATGCGGCGTTTTACACGAAGTTGCTGGCGCTTGCCGATCGCTACGATTTCGTTGTTGCCAGCGACGAATGCTACTCGGAAATCTACCTGGACGAAGCTGCGCCGGTGCCGGGTCTGCTGCAGGTATGCAATGCGCTGGGCCGCGACGATTTCGCGCGTTGCCTGGTGTTCAACAGCCTGTCGAAACGTTCTAACCTGGCTGGCCTGCGCTCTGGATTTGTCGCGGGCGATGCCGCGTTAATCGCCGCGTTCCTGCGCTATAGAACCTACCACGGCAGCGCCATGCCCCTTCACCACCAGGCCGCCAGTATCGCCGCCTGGGGCGACGAGTCCCACGTAGTGGCGAACCGGGCACGCTATCGGGAAAAAATTCAAGCCAGTAGCGCTGTGCTGCAGGGCGTGCTGCGCTTCGAAATACCCGCGGGCGGCTTCTGCCTGTGGGCCGACTGCGGCGTGGACGACGAAGCCTTTGCGCGGCGACTGTACGCACAGCAGGGTGTGAAGGTGCTGCCCGGGTCCTATCTTGCACGGGAAATCGACGGGGTGAATCCGGCCAGCGGCTATCTGCGCCTGGCACTGGTTCAGCCGCTTGAGCAATGCCTCGCAGCAGTCCGGCGCATAGCTGCTTTCGCCGGTTCAGCATGACGTCTGGCGGGCGAAGCGGCTTTCATTTGACGGCCTGTTGGTGTACTGTGCGCGCCGTCGGCGGGCGGCACCGCGCGATGGGTTTTCACAACCGTTTTTTAGATAACAATGCGCGCTTGCTGACCGTCGCGTTCATGCAAAACCCGCGAGATTGACAGCAGTATCATGGCCCTTATTGTCCAGAAATACGGCGGCACCTCGGTTGGCACAACCGAGCGAATCAAGGCCGTGGCAGAGCGGGTAAAACGCTTTGTCGAAGCCGGCGACCAGGTGGTTGTGGTGGTCTCGGCGATGAGTGGCGAGACCAACCGCCTGCTGGCGCTGGCCAAGGACCTGAATCGGTTGCCGTCGGCGCGTGAACTGGACGTGTTACTGAGTACCGGAGAGCAGGTCACCATCGCGCTGTTGTGTTTGGCGCTGCACGCGACATCGGTTGACGCGCGCTCTTACACCGGGCCGCAAGTGCGTATTCTCACTGACGATGCGCACGGCAAGGCGCGCATTCAAAATATTGATGACGCTGCGATTCGCGCTGACCTGAAGCAGGGCAGGGTTGTCGTGGTGGCCGGGTTTCAGGGTAGCGACGAACGCGACAATATCACCACACTGGGACGCGGAGGATCCGATACTACCGCAGTTGCGCTGGCCGCCGCATTAAAGGCTGACGAGTGCCAGATTTATACCGACGTTGACGGTGTCTACACCACCGACCCGCGTGTGGTTGAAACTGCGCGCAGGCTCGATCGAATTACCTTCGAAGAGATGCTGGAGATGGCCAGCCTCGGTTCCAAGGTGCTGCAGATTCGCGCGGTGGAATTTGCCGGCAAATACGGAGTACCTTTGCGTGTGCTGTCGAGTTTTGAAGATGGCATGGGTACGCTGATCACCGCTGAGGGGGAGGACATTATGGAGGCACCACTGGTCTCCGGCATTGCTTTTAATCGAGACGAAGCCAGGCTCGTGGTCCGGGGTGTGCCCGATATGCCCGGCGTGGCCCACAAGGTGATCGGACCGGTTAGCGACGCAAACATTGAGGTCGATGTAATTGTGCAAAATGTGGCCGCCGATGGCAGTACCGACTTTGGCTTCACCGTGCACCGCAACGAACTCGACAAAGCAGAAAAAATCACCAAGGAAGTCGCAAAGCAGTTGAATGCACGCGAAGTTGCGGTAGATGGTAATATATGCAAGGTATCGCTGGTGGGTGTGGGTATGCGCTCGCACGCGGGCATTGCCAGCAAGATGTTCAAAACCCTGGCCGATGCGGGGATAAACATTGAACTGATCACCACCTCAGAAATCAAAATTTCTGTGGTTATCGAAGAAAAGTACATGGAGTTGGCCGTGCGCAGATTGCACGAGGCTTTTGAGCTTGATCAGCCCAGGTAGCGTAATGGCAGTATAAACGTTGCGTACAGGATGCGCGCAGCCAGCCGGGAGCAGAAAAAAGTGCTGAGCGATAGGCACGGCGTTCGATATTAGATAGGGAAACGCGTATTTTGGACAATACGTTCGGCAAGGAATTGGAGGCGAGAACAAACGTAATCGAAAGTATTTAAGCGAAAACGGCTACGGTCAATACACTGTCAGGCGTGGCAGGGATCGCAATCTTTCTCTCTTGAATATCAGATGGCAAGCAGGCACAGGGAATAGGTAACCATTTTGCATGCACGTTCGCCGCAGCACTGCTTCCAGAGCTGCTGTGTAGGCCAGGGCTGGTCGAGTTCGGCTGGCCCCGGGTGCGGGACGCGATGCAGAAAATTATAAGTTTAGTGTTTGTTTGTACGCGCCGACAGGGGGGATTGCTACTAACCAAAAGCGTTAGTAGCCGCGCAGTCGGGGCTGTGGTTGCCAATTTGGGAAGGAAGTTAGCCGGAGGCTACATGCACGCTAGTGCTAAAAGGCCAGCAAAGACATCTGGAGATGCAAAATGCTGATACTGACTCGCCGTATAGGCGAAACCCTGATGGTCGGGGATGAAGTTACCGTGACCGTGCTGGGTGTTAAGGGTAATCAGGTGAGACTGGGCGTTAACGCGCCAAAGGAAATCGCGGTTCACCGTGAAGAAATTTACCACCGTATCCAGAAAGAGAAAGCTCGCGGTGATTCGGTGGAAGAAGATGTCGACTACTAGTCGACGATCGGTAACACCGTGAGGGGAGTCTTATCCAGTCGCCCTTCGTATTCACGAACATAACGACCAGCGACTTAAGTGATGCCCTCGTGAAATTGTTCGATGGTATCTGCTGTCTGGGTGAGCACAGCTGGACGACCCTGCTGTAAAACACTTGGTTCAATCTGGTAGAGCTTGCCGCGCGGAATATGCGTCGGGCAGGGCTTTTGCGCGCGGTCAAAAGTGCGTCTGAAGCGGTTTGCGCCACTGGTCGTGATAATGCGGCATAAGGCAAAAATGTGCGTTAAACGCTTGGATAGCAAGGTTATTTTTTGTATGCTTTCGCGCTTGAGGAAGCTGGCCGAGTGGCTGAAAAATTCGCGGCAGCGAATTTTCACGAGACCTTGCCAGCGCGCAGCGGGGCAAGGCGAGCCCGAAGGGCGTGCCGATAGCGATTGAAGAAATTGGGTCAGTAAAAAAGTAAGTGTTTTTGGAGAGGTGGCCGAGTGGCTGAAGGCGCGCCCCTGCTAAGGGTGTATAGGCTAAACCCCTATCGAGGGTTCGAATCCCTCCCTCTCCGCCACTGAACCCTCGGAGGGTGGCTCGAGCAGATAGTGCTCGCCGCTGGGCTCCCTGTCTGTCCTCAATATTCGTTCGAAGGCCTCAGCGATCGAGGTCGCGAATAATCAAGCTGCTTCGCGCCACTCGTAGAAGTGGTGAAGACCGCCGAGACGCGGTT
>JBATGO010000338.1:0-8803 GCA_049665845.1 Pseudomonadales bacterium
CATTGAATCTTCACCTGGAGTGCAAATCGTTGATGCGGCCGGGAACACATGTCGTGCCGGAGACCGGGCGGCAAGTCTACGGCGCTGCACGCCAGTTGTAAAACAGGATATATAGATGGATACTATCGGCTTTTCCGATTTATATGCCAGACCGCAAATGGTCCGTATAGCAGCCGGTCCAGCTCGCAAACGAACCTATGACCTACACCCTGCGCCAGATCCAGATCTTTCTCGCCGTCGCCCGCCACCGGAACATTACGCGAGCGGCGGAGGAATTACATATGTCGCAGTCGGCCGCGTCTGAAGCGCTGCAAAACCTGCAGCAGTCCTACGGCGTAAACCTTTTCGAGCGCAAGCAGAACCGCATGGTGCTGAGCGCGGTGGGAAATACCCTGCGCGTTGACGCCGAGCAGCTGCTGTCGCACAGCCAGATGTTCGAGCAGCGCCTGCGCGGGCACAAAACGCTGGGACACATTCGCGTCGCCGCCAGCTTTACGATCGGCAACCATCTAGCCACCCACTACCTGTCGAGCTACCTCGCCGAGTTTCCCGAGGCCGATGTCGACCTGCGCACAGCGAATACACCCGAGGTTGTCGAACTGGTGCGCGATTACAGCGTGGATATCGGTATGGTCGAACACGAAGTGCAGGGTAACGACCTGCAATTGATCCGCTGGTTGCGCGACGAGATGGTGGTGTTTTGTTCGGCCACACATCCGCTTGCAGGAAAACGCCGTCTGAATGCTGCCGATATTCGCAGTGCCAGATGGATTCTGCGCGAACCGGGTTCCGGCGCGCGCCAGACTTTCGATCGAGCGCTGGCGGAACTGCTGCCGGACATCAACGTCTACCTCGAGTTCAGGCACAACGAGGCAATCAAAAACGCGGTCGAAGCCGGTCTCGGCATCGGCTGCCTGTCGCGCATCGTGTTGCGCAAGAATTTCGCCATCGGCGACCTTGTGCCACTGGCACTGCCGCGCCGTGCATTGAGCCGGCATTTTTATTTTGTGCTACCGAGACAGCGTCACCCGGTACCCGCGGTCGACGCGTGGATGCGCATTTGTCGAGCAGATGCCTAGATCCGCTGCGGCCGCTGCGACACCGCGCCGCGCAGATATTGACGGGGACCCGGCGCGGCCTGGGCCCACACACCTTGCGTCGATAAACTGTTATCTTGGCAAGCCCCGACCTCAAGCCGGCCTGCACTGCAGGGGAGTTCAAGCTGCATGATTCGTATTGTCGTGATTCTCGCCGCGTTGACGGTACTGTGGTATTTCTGGCAATGGTTTGCCAGGGAATACAAAAAGAACGGCCGCCCTTTCGCGGTAAAAACCACGCTGGTACTGATTGCCGCATTGTTGCTGCTGGCCGCAGCAACCGGCCGCATTCACTGGATCGGCGCGTTGCTGGCCAGCGCCATTGCCGGCCTGCGCTTCCTGTTGCCGCTTTTGCTGCGCAGCCTGCCCTTTCTGCAGCAATTCCAGCAGGCCAGGGCCAGTAACAACCAGCAACAGGGTGCTGGATCTGCGCGCGACCAGGCAAAAATGGACGAAACAGAAGCGCGCGAGATTCTCGGTGTATCGGCGCAGGCCAGCCGCAAGGAGATTATCGAAGCGCACCGGCGCCTGATTCAAAAACTGCATCCCGATAGGGGCGGCAACGATTACCTCGCAGCGCGGATCAATCATGCGCGCGACCTGTTGCTGAAAAAGTTTCCCTGAAAGCGTTCCGGCAAATCAAAGCGCCAACACCTGCTTGACGAAGGGCAATGTGAGTTTGCGGGCGTGGCTCAGGGCCTGGCGGTCAAGCTTGATAATGGCAGCGACAAGGTCAGGTAACTCGCGGCTGTATCGTTGCACGATAAAACGCGCCACGTCTTCTCCCAACTCGCAGCCGAGCTGTCTCGCCCGCAGCACGATAATCGCCTCCCTGTCTTCATCGTTCGCAACAGCAAGTGCGAAACTGACAGCACTTTCAAGGCGCGAACGCAGGTCGGGCAAAAGGCTTTGCAAGCTCGCAGCGGGCCGGTGCGCGCCCAGCAACAGGCGCTTCCCGGGTAGCGACTGCAACTTCACCAGCAGGTAAAACAGTGCCTCCTGCCAATTGCGGTCGTCGACCAGCGCTTCGATATTGTCGAGACAGAGCAGGTCAAAAGCTTCCATTCCCTCGAGCAAGTCACTGGCGAGCAACTCGCCGGCCGCAACGGCCTGCGCCGGCATTTCGGCCATATCGAGATAGATCGCCTGCGCGCCGCCAGACTGTGCCGCATGACAGCTCGCCTGCAGCAGGTGGCTGACACCGGAGGCCACTGCCCCGTGCAGGTAAAACCAGCTGTTTTGCACCACTTGCGGGGATTGCGCGAGTTGCTGGAGGCTGGAGATAACCTGCGCATTTTTGCCAGCGTAAAAACTCTGGAAGGTCGCCGATTCGTCGAAGCGTAACGGTAACGGAAACTGGCTGAAGCGCGGTGCCATACGGTCGGGGGTTTCGGTAGCTGGCCGGAGCGCTGCTCAGTCCTGGTAGAAGACGCTGTTGGTATAGCTGTGGTGACCATGGCGCAATAACACCATGGCTACCGCTGCGACCGGCAAAGCCAGCAGTACACCGAGAAAGCCAAACAGCTGACCACCGGCCAGCACCGCGAAGATCACCGCTACCGGATGCAGGCCAATTTTGTCGCCGACCAGGACCGGCGTCAGGAACAGCGACTCGATCATCTGCCCCGCGCCGAATACTGCAAACACCGCGAGCAGGTAAATCCAGTCGTGGAATTGCACCATGGCGGCAACCGAAGCGGCAATGATGCCAACTGCGGCGCCCAGGTACGGCACGATACTGGCAGTTCCCGCGAGCAAGCCCACCAGCAGCGCGAGATCAAGGCCAACTGCAAACAGTCCAAGTGTATAGATAGCACCCAGGGAAATCATGATCAGCATCTGGCCACGCAGGAACGCGCCCAGTACTTCGTCGCACTCGCGCGCAAGTCGACTGACGGTATCGACCCTGGAACGCGGCAACAGGTCACGGATGTGCGCGACCAGCTTGTCCCAGTCACGCATCAGGTAAAAAGTCACCACCGGAATCAGCGCAACTGAACCGAACCAGGCCACGATGGCCATACCCGACTGGGTGACTTTCGCCAGTACCACAACCAGCAGGTCACTGGCCTTTTGCCAATTCTGGTTCAGCGCTTCCCTGAACTTGCCGACCAGCGCGGAATTTTCATCAACACCGGCAAAGCTGTGAATTGAAGGGAGCACTGTGCTGCGGAACCATTCTACATAGCCTGGAAACACTTGCCGCAACAGGTCGACCTGCGCCGCGATCATCGGCACCAGCAGTAGCACGCTGATAATCATCAGCAGTGTCATCAGGACAAACACGAGACTCACCGCAAGTGTCCGCGACATGCCGCGGTTTTCCAGGCGATCGGCAACCGGATCGCCGAGATAGGCCATCAGCATCGCGAAAGCGAATGGCGCGATCACAATACGAAGCCAGTAAAGCAGCAGGAACAACACTAC
This sequence comes from Pseudomonadales bacterium, assembly GCA_049665845.1. Classification (GTDB taxonomy): domain Bacteria; phylum Pseudomonadota; class Gammaproteobacteria; order Pseudomonadales; family UBA7434; genus UBA7434. The sequence goes on from JBATGO010000338.1 coordinate 3,525, forward strand.
CGTTGCTGCCAGCCAGAAAATGGTGCGTTGATTAATTTCCATAATGGGGCTTCAGGTTTGGATTCCCAGTGGTGCGCTATTCATGGCCGCCAACTGAACAGGAGTTCGTCACCAGCGCCCGCATGCACCAGGCGTGAATTCAGTCCCAGCAGCGCGCGTGCGCGGTCGGCAGAACCATTGAAAGAAAAAGTAAATTCGCAGCGCTGGCCGTCAACTTCGAGCAGCTGCAGATCGCTGAGCCCGTCGATGCCTTCCAGTTCGCCCATCATCGCGAGGTAATCGCGCTGGTCGCGCAGGCCGTTGATGCTTAGCTGGTAGCGCTGCGCAAGGGAGGCTGCGCTGTCGCGTACTGCGAAGCGCCGCGCGAGACTGGCAGCAAGCGGTCGCAGGCCTGCTGCGGCGACAGCCTCCGCGCTTTCGGCCTGGATGCGTGCGACGCGCAGGTCACCTTTACTGTAGATTTTCCACTGCCCCTGCCAGGAGCCATTATCCTCGGCAACCCGGCCAACCAGGGCGACATCGGCACTGCCACGCGACAGTGCCTGCAAAATATCCGCATCGTCCTGCTGCCATGCGCGCGCGCGACTGAGCCTGCCATCGCCCTGTTCAATGGGCAGGCTGAGCGGAACCCCTGCGCGTGACGCTTCGCCGAGCAACGCATCGTAGAGCTGCGGGTGCTTGTTGCGGGTAACAAAATCGCGACTGCTGCCACGCTGCACGACCAGCCACACCTCTGCCAAAGGCCTGTTCGCTGCCCACCAGGGCGCGCCGGCGCGGGCCAGCGCACTGCGCACTGCGCTCTGCTCAAAGGAAAACTGCAGGATTAACTGCGGTGCGGGCTCCGGGCTTTCATGCTGCTGGTACTGGTAGCCTGACACCATCAGCTCGGCGCGCGCGAGTCCGCTGGCCAGTTGCGGAAACTCGGCCACCGCGTTGGCGGAACCTGTTATGCGGTTGTACACGGTTTGCAGCGCCAGCGCTGCGGCCTCGCGTCGCTCGTCGGCCGCACGCGATGCCACCGCGACCTCTGCACTGTAAAGATCGACAAAGCGCGTCTCGCCGGCGCCGGCCCAGCTGCCGGACAATGCCAGAACTGCGGGCAACAGGCCTCTGCGCGCGCGCGAACACACTGCGCCCAGCCTGAAGTACCACCGCTTTGCCGCTGCTGAACCGCAGCCAGGCTGATGCCTGGCGCCGGCAGGGGTATTGCCCGACATACACTGAGTCCAATTACCAAAAGGCTGGATGCTAGCAAGTAAAGGGCCGGCACGCACGGCCCCGCGCGGGGAATATCCCACAGGCAGGCGCTGTTAAAGATCAACGGAAATAAAGCCGCAGGGGAGCGTGGCGCAAGCTGCCACAGAGGTTAGAATGTCGGCAAATTTTTCCAGGCAAACATTCTGTCTATGAGCGACCGCAACAAGCCCGGTAAAAACGGCCTCACCTATCGCGACGCCGGCGTTGATATCGAGGCCGGCAACGCGCTTGTCGAGCGGATCAAATCAGCTACCGCCAAAACACGGCGCGAAGGCGTGCTGGGCGGCCTTGGTGGTTTTGGCGCACTGTTCAAAGTACCGGCACATTACCGCAACCCGGTGCTGGTCGCCGGCACCGACGGCGTCGGCACCAAGCTCAAGCTCGCCATCGACAGCGGCCGGCATACAGGCGTCGGCATCGACCTGGTGGCAATGTGCGTCAATGACCTCGTGGTCTGCGGCGCGGAGCCGCTGTTTTTTCTCGATTACTACGCGACCTCGTCGCTACACCTGGATGTAGCCGAAGCGGTCATCGGCGGCATCGCCGATGGTTGTGCGCAGGCCGGTGCGGCACTGATTGGCGGTGAAACTGCGGAAATGCCCGGCATGTATGCGAGCGGCGATTACGATCTGGCCGGCTTTTGTGTCGGCGCCGTCGAGGAGGACGCTGTGATCGACGGGCGTGCGATTGCCGCAGGCGATGTGCTGCTCGGCATTGCCAGCAGCGGCCTGCACTCTAACGGTTATTCTCTGGTGCGCAAGATCCTGCAGCTGTCCGGGGCCGAGCTCGAACATCCCTTTGGTGACAGTACGCTGGCGGATGTCCTGCTCGCACCAACCCGTATCTACGTGAAATCCCTGTTGCCATTAACCGGCAGCGGCAGGATTCACGGCCTTGCACATATCACAGGTGGTGGCCTGACTGAAAACCTGCCTCGCGTGTTACCGGAAAATGTGCAGGCTTGCATCGACCTCGACAGTTGGCAGTTGCCCGCAATATTCGGCTGGCTGCGGCAGATGGGCAATGTCGCCAACGTCGAGATGCTGCGCACTTTCAATTGTGGGATAGGCATGGTCGTGGTGGTTCCCGCCGACGGGGCCGCGGCCGCGATCGCGGCGTTGTCGCAAGCAGGTGAAACGGTTTATCAAATTGGTGCCATCGCTGCCCGCGAAGCAGGCGCTGCACCGATCAGGTTTCACGGAGAGCTGGGCTAGCATCAATGCACAGAGTGCCTGCAGATTCCCGTCGACCCGCGCTATTATGCCGCATTGTGGTGCTGGTTTCGGGCAGCGGCAGCAACCTGCAGGCGCTGCTTGATACCTGTGCGGCGGGCGAGATTCCCGCCAGTGTTGTCGCGGTGATCAGCAATCGCGCCGATGCTTATGCGTTACAGCGCGCAGCGCGTGCCGGAGTGGATACGCTGGTAATGCCGCACACCGATTTCGGGAGCCGTGAGGCTTTTGACCGGGCGCTGGCCGAGCGGATCGACAGTTTTGAGCCAGAGCTTGTTGTACTGGCGGGGTTCATGCGCATTCTGTCGCCATTTTTCACGCAAAAATATGCAGGAAAAATGCTGAACATCCACCCCTCGTTACTGCCAAAGTACCCTGGTTTGCACACGCACCAGCGGGCCATTGATGCCGGTGATAGCGAGGCTGGGGCAACCGTGCATTTCGTTACCGGCGACCTGGATGCAGGCCCTGCGATTCTGCAGGCGGCAGTACCTGTAAGGCCTGGCGACGATGCGACGCGGCTGGCCGCCAGGGTACTGGAACAGGAACACCGTATCTATCCGCTGGTGGTAGGCTGGTTTGCCAGCGGCAGGCTGGCTTTGCGCGACGATGCGGCCTGGCTGGATGCGCAAAAACTCCCGCCGGCCGGGCTCGTTTATGAGGCACCGCTGGCCGGGGTGCGCTGAGCGTATGCGCCTGCCAGCATCAACTTTACATTGCCACGCCCGCACAGAACCCGAGGTATCGATGCGCACACTGCAACGAACTTTCCTGTATGCCATGACCGTTTTACTGCTCGCGGTCAGCCAGGTCGCCTGTACGTCGACGCGACTGCCCCCCTACGAGGCCACCTATACCACCAAATTGCGCGGCATAAAAATCAAGGGCGTGCGCAAGTTTGAATCACTGGGTGAAAACAACTACCGCATCAGCTGGACCGCCAAGGCTTTGTGGATGCAACTGAATGAGTGGTCGGATTTTGAAATCGTCGATAAAAAAGTGCGGCCCGTCAGCTACCACTACACACGCAAGGGCCTGGGCACGGATCGTCCCGTGCATGTCTATTTCGACTGGGCAAGCATGCGCGCCAGTGGTGCCAAGGGCGACAATACCTACGAATATGAATTGCTGCCCGGCGTGCTCGACAAACTTTCCTACCAGGTGCAGATGCAGCTCGATTTACTGGCCAACCCACGGCAGCGCGCACTGAGCTACACCATCGCCAATTACAGTGGACTACGTGATTACCGTTTCGACTACACCGCCACCGAGACCATAGACACACGCCTGGGTCCACGCGAAACGCTGGTTTACCAGCGCGAGAAGAAAGACAGCACGATCAGGCTATGGATTGCGCCAGTACAGAACTACCTGCCAGTAAAAATCGAACAGGAAGAAGACGGCGACAGCAATGTTGTGTTAATCAAGAGCTGGGAATCGCACAGCATAGCCCCACAGGCACAGTTATCCTCCCGCTCGCGGGCTACCGACCCGGCAGGCCCGGCCGCCGGGGAGCCATTTGACGACGATTTCTGAAGCCAACAGGTAGCGATTGAACTCGCTGTGTATCGATTGCGCTGCTGCAGCGCGGCCACTGGCAGCTGGCCCGCATCGGGTTTCAAGCCTTAGGTAGTGTGACGCCGCGCTGGCCCTGGTATTTACCGCCGCGATCGCGGTAACTCACATCGCAGACCTCGTCTGATTCGAAAAACAGCATTTGCGCAACGCCCTCGTTGGCATAAATTTTTGCCGGCAGGTTCGTCGTGTTGGAAAATTCCAGCGTCACATGCCCTTCCCACTCCGGTTCCAGCGGCGTGACATTGACAATAATGCCGCAGCGCGCATAAGTCGATTTGCCAAGGCAGATGGTCAATATGCTGCGCGGAATGCTGAACAATTCGACCGTACTCGCCAGGGCAAATGAATTCGGCGGGATAATGCAGTAGTCGGCACAAACATCGATAAAACTTTTTTCATCGAAGTTTTTCGGGTCGACCGTGGTCGGGTGGATATTGGTAAATATCTTGAACTCGCGCGAGCAACGCACATCGTAACCGTAGCTGGACGTGCCGTAGGAAATGATGCGTTCGCCGTTTACTTCGCGTACCTGCCCCGGCTCGAACGGTGAAATCATACCCTCTTGCGCCATGCGGCGGATCCAGTGGTCCGATTTGATCGACATAGACTCTACAACTCCTGTTTTACGTTCATGTGTATGTGTATTTGTATGTGTACGGGCGTCTGGCTCAATCGTCGCTGATCAGCAACTCGGGCGTTGCCACTGCACTGCGCGCACATACTTCGCGGGCCAGCGCACGTGCCAGCCTCTGGTAACGCTGTGCGATCGGCGTATCGGGCGCAGCATCAACGCAGGATTTTCCTGCATCAAGACTCTCGCATATAGCGGCATCGAGCGGAATGCTGCCGAGCATGCGCACGCCATATTCCGCCGCGATTCGCGCACCGCCGCCGCTACCAAAAATCGCCTCTTCGCGGCCGCATTCGCTACAGATATGGGTCGCCATGTTTTCGACAATGCCCAGGCAATCTATGCCAACCTTGCGGAACATTTCGATACCTTTTTGCGCATCGAGCAGCGCAACAGTTTGCGGTGTGGTGACAATCACGGCACCGGTACAGGGAATCTGCTGCGCCAACGTCAGCTGGATATCACCGGTACCCGGCGGCATATCGATCAGCAGGTAATCCAGTTCACCCCAGCGGGTCTGCTGCAACATTTGCATCAGCGCGCCACTGGCCATCGGGCCGCGCCAGACCATCGGGGTTTTT
>JBATGO010000339.1:0-14480 GCA_049665845.1 Pseudomonadales bacterium
CTTCAAGGCAATACAGCCCGCTTCCTCGCAGGCCAAAGCGTCCGCCTCAGCCAATACTGCGAATACACCGCTCGCGGATGCGGCCGGCAGCGGCAATCAATACCTGGCTGATCTCTACCAACTTGCCACACTCGCGCTGCATCGCAATGGTGTCCAGCACATTTACGGTGGCGGATTCTGTACCTTCAGTGACCCGAAGCGTTTTTTTTCGTATCGCAGGGACGGTATTACAGGTCGCATGGCTAGCTTCATTTTTATCGACGCATAACCAGCGATTCGCTTACCAGCGAGCCCGCATGCGCATGACGGCTACGCCACCAGCTCGCGCCAGGCAAATGCGGGGCGCTTTTGCGCTGTAGATTCAGCATGATAAGCTAAAATTTGAAGAACTTTTCCTGCTTCCAGCCGCAGGGAATTCACCAGCCACCCAGGCAGACCAGCAGCGTGGAAACAGATACGAAAAACAGAATATCCTCGCGCCAGAAAGTCGATAGCGGCCAGCGACAGGCACCGCTGGATCGACCCTTACTTGTTGTTTACCTGTGCTATCGACTTGGCATCACCGCCCTGCTCTGGGCACTCTTTTTTACCAACAGTTCGATAGGCGCAGATTACCCCGATCTTTTCGTCGGCGCAGCGCTGGCCTACCTCTCAATCAATGTCCTGCTGCTCGCATTTGTGTTGAAAGGCTGGGCGCCAACTCACAGCACGTTGCTGGCAATCGTACTCAGCGACATTTTTTTGCTGCAGTTAATTGGCTTTGCGAGCGGACCTTTTGATTCCGGTCTCGGAACCCTGATGGTGATATCGGTAGCCGCAGGCGCCATTTTTATTCGTGACGCTGCATCGCTTGTGCCACCAGCTTTTGCTACCCTGACATTGTTCACCGGCGTTGGTGCCCGATTATTCGATGGCGCAGCCAGCGACAATGAAATAGTTGCCAGTGGATGGCTGGGCCTCAGCTTTTTTGTCGCAAGTTTAGCGCTGAACTATCTCGCGCGCCGCATGCGGCAAAGTGAAGCCAGGGCACTCCACGAGGCATCCTCAGCCAGGAAGCTCGAGGAACTGAACCAGTTAATTATTGCAAGAATGCAAACCGGCGTATTTATCGCCAATAGCCGGGGAAAAATATTGGCCTCCAACAGGTCAGCGTTGAAAATCGTTCCGCACAATATAGACCTGCTTGATTTTTCCCTGTCAGACGTCAATACCAACATTGCCAGCTACCACCAAAGAGTCCACGAACACTTTGCAAAAACAGGATCAACAGATTCGCCACGCGCCCGTTTTTCAACCGCTCTCGCTGTGAATGGAACTGAATATCGATTGACCTGGGTGCGACTGGATTCCGGCAATGCCGAAGAATCCCTGATATTTGTCGAGGATCTCTCGCGACTCGCTCAGCAAGCCCAACAACTCAAACTATCTTCGCTGGGTAAACTTACAGCCAGCATAGCGCATGAAATTCGCAATCCGATCGGCGCTGCCAGCCACGCAGCACAGTTGTTGCGCGAAGAAAAAAAAGAGGATGACACCGACCGCCAACTTGCGAATATCATCGTCGAGCAATGCAAACGCTGTTCAAATATTATCAGCAACATCATGGACGTATCGCGGGGTGAACCGGCAAAAGATGCGTTAATCAATTTAGCCGACTGGCTGCCACATTTTATTGGCAATTATAAAAACGATGAGTTGGCAGATATTACCCTGCATTGTCCGGAGTACATGGTTGCACGCTTTGATCCTGCGCACCTCGAGCAAATTATAAGAAACCTGCTCGATAATGCGATCAATGCTGGTGAGGCAAAAGCAGGTATAAAAAATGCGGCCATTATCACCTGGCTTGAAGATGACTGCGCTCATATTGATATTTACGATTCGGGCGCCGGAGTCAGCAGCGAAAACCTTCCCAGGTTATTCGAGCCATTTTTTACGACCGGGCGAACGGGCAGTGGTCTCGGTCTTTATATCTGTCGCGAATTGTGTACAGCAAACCAGGCCACGATCAGCTATGTAAAAAATACAGAGCCGGATAAAAAACTGGTTTTATCCGATAATCTCTCTTCGCACTGCTTCCGGATTCGGTTCTCACATCCAGAGCGGCAGTCACTGAATCTCGCCAATAACGAGGGGTAGGTATGCAACCAGCACCGGTGCTTGTGGTCGACGACGAACCTGACATTTGCCAGCTTGTGCAAATTACACTTGAGCGTCTCGGGCTTGCAACGATTGCGGTTGGCACACTCGAAGATGCGAAGTGGCAACTTGCCAATAGCGCATTCGCTATGTGCCTTACCGACATGAAACTACCGGACGGCGATGGGCTAGACCTGGTAAGTCATATCTCGGATAATTTTCCTGGCATCCCCGTCGCGATGATTACTGCACACGGCAATATGGATATCGCAATTAACGCCCTTAAGCGTGGCGCGTTTGACTTCCTCAACAAGCCTATTGACCTTGAGCAACTCAAGACCATTGTCAAAGCGGCGGTCAACCTGACGCCGAAGCTTGCGCAGGCAGACAGCGAAATTCTGGAACGCAGGCTTGTCGGAATATCACCCTCTATAAAAAAGCTGCGCGAGACGATTGTAAAGATTGCCCGAAGCCAGGCACCGGTTTTCATCCAGGGTGAATCCGGAGTAGGCAAGGAAGTATGCGCGCGCTGCATTCACGATTTAAGTGGTCGCAAACGCGAGGCCTTTGTAGCAGTCAACTGCGGCGCGATTCCCGCCGAGCTGGTAGAAAGCGAGTTTTTTGGCCATGTAAAAGGCAGTTTCACGGGCGCCGACAAGGACAAAAAAGGGCTGTTTGCCTCGGCAGAACACGGCAGTCTGTTGCTTGATGAAATTGCCGATCTGCCGCTGTCCATGCAGGTTAAACTGCTGCGTGCCATCCAGGAGAAGTCGATCAGGCCTGTCGGCAGCAACGAGGAATTCAATACAGATATCCGGTTACTTAGCGCAACACACAAAAACCTCCAGCAATTAATCGCCAAAGGCGTCTTCCGTGATGATCTCTACTACCGGATCAATGTCATCGAGCTCAGAGTACCGCCGCTAAGAGACAGAATCGAGGACATCCCGATGCTTGCAGCCTCAATTCTTGCAAAACTCTCCCCAGCAGAAAAAACCAGGGTCCAGCTTACCCCGGCTGCAATCGACAGGCTCTGTGAGCATACATTTCCCGGCAATATTCGCGAACTCGAAAATACACTGGAACGCAGTGTTGCGCTTGGCGATCGCAATAAACTGGATGCTGATGACCTGATCTTCCAGCACGCCACCAGCAGCAGTGCCGACACATCTTCAAAAACCGGCCAAGTTGGGACTACCCTTTCGAGTAACTTACCAAAAGAAATCAACAATATTGCAGACGCACGAACCAAACCGCTCGATGATTTCCTGGGCGAAATCGAAAAGAGGGAAATCATTAACGCGCTTGAGGCCTGTCGCTGGAATAGAACCGAAGCGGCAAAAGCACTTGGAATCAGTTTCAGGTCACTGCGCTATCGACTGAAAAAACTTGGCCTCGAAGATTAAAAAAAGCCGCTGCTTTGCTAAAAAATAGATAGCTCTGGCCGCTGAGTAACTTGGCTTGATACATCGGGCACTGCATAATATTGCCAGCCAGTGCAAACTGTACACCGAAACGGGTCGTGCACGGCATTAATCCTGGCTATGCCTGCACGCTGTGACGGCATGGGCAGCAGGTACTCGTCATTTTTTAACACGAACACACGGAGGTGTTCATCATGAAACCAGTCCTTGATCCGCCTTTATTCTCGCACCCTGCGACAAGTATCCCTCAGCTTCGGCCAGCGCAATACATTCTTGCAAAGGCTTCAGCACGCACAGGGTACAGCCTACTGGAATTATTGATCACCCTGCTATTGGTGGCAATAATTGCCAGCTTCGCAACACCCACCCTGCGTACATTCGTAGACAGCGCTCGCGCAGACGCATTCCAGGAATCCTTGCGCAAAGCCATTTACAGAACCAGAAGCACCGCGATATTCAACAAAAAAATCGTCTCACTGTGCCCCTACAGCGAAGACGGTTGCGGTACAAACTGGGAAGATGGCCTGATGATTTTTACCGACGAAAACAATAACGGAAAAATCGATACCGGGGATGAATTGTTGGAAAGATTTTATATTGAAAAGGCGGGATACAGTATTAGCTGGCGGGCATCTGCAAGGAAAAATTTCCTGCGGTTTTCACCCAGCGGCATGGCGCGCGCATTTGGCAGGTTTACTATTTGTAACAGCTCCAACGATTTGCGTCTTGCCCGCACGATTGTTGTCAACCGCCAGGGCAGGCTCAGGCTATACGTGGACAGAAACGGGGATGGCATCGTTGAAGATATAGACGGGCGCATGCCTCACTGCCCTGCCTGAACTGCTTGCAAGCTACCAGCATTCATCAACTGTCTTGCCAGCACTGGTTTTTACGCCGGCCTGGTTAATACTCAGCGCACCACAGGGCTCTCCGGTTTGCGGGCCCGTTGGTGTTGCGGTAATAGTGAAGGTCGACTGAGCGAGATTGGATAGCGCAATCGTGTAGAACGCAGTGGTTCCTGTATCTGCCGGAGCCTGGTTACTGATTGTCGCAGTTCCGGGGGCGCCCGCTGTTGCATTCGCATACGTGTAGCGCTTGGCATACTCCCTTTCCATTTGCTGCCGCGCCTCCATCAGTACAGCAGTAGCATCTGCCCTGCGCGTATCCTGCACCTGGGATTGGTATCTCGGGTACGCGACCGCAGCCAGCAGACCTACTATGACCACGACAATCATTAATTCGATCAGCGTGAAGCCACGCTGAAACTGACCAGACTTTTTCATCGATTTACCCCATATATATTCATTGTTGCGAAGCGCATTAATTTTCGCTGCTGACAACATAGATCGCGTGAACCAGGCGATCGCCTTCATCTACCAATGCAGTTACGCCATCGCCGGCACGCAGGTTATTCGCGGTACCGTTTTCACCGCCCAGTAGCTTGATCTGGAGATCAAATGCGAAGCGATAGCGCGCTTCGCCAAACCCCAGCGCCGCAAGGGTAACCGCATTGCCCTGCACATCAACATCGACTATTTGCGCCGGAATCTCGTTGTAATCGGCCGCCTGGGCGGTCGTTGCAGCAAATAGTAATGCTGCATACATTCCCAGTCGCCTGGTATTCGATAACAAGTATTTCATATCAATTTCCTCTGGATAAATGCCGTGCGTTACTTGATTTGGCGCCAGCGTACCCTGCCCTTGCGATCGTTGGAGCGCAGTACCTCTGCACCGCTCTCGCCAAACAGAACGTATTCGTCGCTGGGGCCACCGAGCAGCTTGGTGTCGACCACGATTGAACCCAACTCCTTGCGAGAGCGAACAGTATCGTCTGTACCGTAGTCACTGGAGGTGATTTCCCCATCGCTGTTGAAATCAATGACCTGAGTGGACGTTGCGCCACCCGTGAAACGGTTCAGTGCATAAAGGAACGATGTACCACCGGCATCGCAGGGGTCACCATTGGGGATTACCGATGTAAACGCGATGACATTGGAAACCACAGCGAGGCCGCCCACAACCCTTTCGGCAGCTCCACTGGTGTCCAGATCGAGCCACCAGCCTTCGTCGGTACTGGCCAGCGGGTTGCTGCTCAAAACATTGTTGGACAATATAGTTTGCTCAACAAGTTTGCTCTTCGCAACGCAAGCGCTGGTACCGGATGTACAGGTATCGTCGTCGATAATTCCGTAGAACGCCTGGGTTGAGCTACTGAAGACGTCTTTTGGCTCGATGTATTTACCGGTGCCAAAGTAGACAAAGCGATATTGCTGGTTATTGGCGTCGCTGCCCAGAGACGGGAAAGTTCCAACCGCGGGCTTTGCGGTAATCGCCTGGCTGTTCCCTGCGTCATACATAAGCGTCGCACTGTTCCAGCTGGCCGGGCTGGTGGCGCTGAGGTCGAACTTCCACAGCTTGCCTTCCAGATCACCCGCATACACGTAATCAACTGTGTACTGATCCTTGTCGGTACCGTTCGCCTGTGTCGGGAAATGATTGACATCAAAATCCGAGACAGCCACGGGCGTGGAAAGCCCGCTTGGAGACGATGTGGAACCGCTACCCACCGCGATCTTGGCCAGCACTTCGCCATCGTCTGCTGCCAGCACATACAGCACAGCTTTGCCACTGCCGACGCGACCATCCGCTTCGGTAGAGTTGTAACCGTTTGCCACGATCACTACCCATTCTCCGTTATTGGCCTTGGCGATAATCGGTTCGCCATAGGTATAACCCATATCGCTGTCATGGAAGTCACTGAATTCCCATTGCACGATTTTATCCGGATCAGCCGTAGCGCCTGTCGGCGGATCGGTTACATCCAGGGCAAAGTATCCCTGCCCGCCGGTTCTCAATCCACCGACCAGCAGTGAGCGCCATTTACCATCGTAGTAAGCGTCCTGCAACGTGAGGGAGCCATCGACAAACGCGCCCGACTTGAATCCGGGTTCGGTCAGGTCGTTCAGTTTCGGGATGACCATATCGGGCACGTAGGCAAATACCTCCTTGCCTGCCGAAGCCGAATCGCTGGCATCGTAGGCATGCAGCATGCCGTCGTTACCACCCACATAAACCATGGGCGTGCGCGATGCAATTGAATAATTGCTGGCCTCAAGTCCGGGTGGAAAAGAAAACTGCAGTACCGTACCACCAGGCCCGGCATAGGTCGGGTTGGAATGCACAATAGGGCCTACCCTCGATGCGGGGTTAGTGCCACCTGCAATACTGCTCCTGGTACGGAACGCGCCGCCGTTATCCTGCTCCTTGCTGGCATCGCCGCGCAAATAGTTAACACGATCCTTGCCCAGCGCATCGATACCATTGAGTGCGAGTTGCTGGCTGGCGTTCAGCGGCGTGGACGCATTCCATTCAAAACTGATACCGGTGCCTGCGGGCTGACCGGATCCGGAGCTCGCCGTGTTACTGTAGGTAAACACTTTCCGACTAGCCGGTTGCATGTGAGTTTCAAGCTCATCGTTTACTGATTCGGCCGACCAATCGGCCGCATTGGGGTTGCAAATGGTGCCGATCGGCTTGGCGTTACAGCCCGTGCCTGTGGTTCCTGCACCCTGGAAATCAGAGCCATCAGAAATCTGGAATGCCTTCAGGTCGCCGCTCCAGCTCTCGGTGGAGAAAGACGCAATGTATACCTTGCTGCCATCGGAGATTCGGCCACTACTCGCGCCGACCTGCGGCGCATTGCCCTGCCGGTCACCGATCCTGTTGGTGATTTCGTTCAACGCGCTCACCAGTTCATCGGGGCTCGCAGCGTTATAGAAATCGCCGCGACCGTTTAACGAGGAGTGGTACATGTCGTCGATCGTGGTTGCCTGCCCCTCTACCGTGTCGGGCCAGGTCACCGTGCCATCGATCAACTGCTGGAACGTTGCCTCGTCGGTACTGATCGTGCCCTCTGCACCAAAAGCAATGCCAAAGGAATTCATGTGCTGCCAGGTAGCCGGATCGTTGCGCGGATCCCAGTAATCGTCCGGGTCAACACCTGTCTCCTTGCTGGAAAAAGGTGTAATGTTATTTGCCTCCGGGCGCAAATCTGTTGCCCAGTAGTGGAACGTCAGGTCGGAAATCGACTCGGAATCCAGGCTGTTACTGTATATTGGCGTGTTGGCGGTTACGTAGTTCGTACCGTCCGGAAACGTGGTGTTGTCCTGGTCACGCTTGAAGTTAGCAGGCTGGCTGAAGCTGCCATTGTAGAAACCATCCGTAACCAGGATGTGGGTATTGACCCTGCATGCAACAACTTTCCCGCTTTTAGCCTTGGCATTTGTCCAGTACGGGTCGTCCGATTTAAAATATTCACCCGCTCTGTAAACTGCTCTGCGCAGCGGTGTTCCTCCACTGGTTCGAACAGAGTCTACCCAGCTGTAAAAGCCTGCACGCTCGGTAGCGGTCAGTTCAGCGAGGTTGTCATTATCTTCCGTTTCACTGCCTGAACGGATAGCAGCATCATTATTGAATGCCTGCCTGCCCAGGCGAACCGTGTCCCGCACTGCCTGCGGCGTAAAAGCGCGCCTTAGCGCCGATTTGCTGGCGTCGGCTCGTGTACTGTAATACTGGAACCAGTTGGCGAAATTGGTACGCTCCTCGTTCAGCGTCCTGCCATAGCCATTGGGGTAGGTATCCGTATCGATGACTACTTTATCGTAGCAATCTGAATCGGTAAGTTTATCGTCGTCCGTACCGGTACAAGCCGGATTAACAGTTATATCGTCGTTGAACTGGTAATAGAAGGCAGGCTCATCATTACAAACGCTCGCGGCACAACCGTAAGCAGCTTGCGCATTTTGGCCAAGCCAGATGATAGCGCCTGTACTGTAGTGGTAATAAAGCGCGCGAAAATCGTTCGACAGGTTAACCTGCTGTTGCTGACCCGAGCTGTAATAATAGCCGCGCGTCGCATCAAAATAATCGGCGTCGGTTCCTGCACTGCCATCTGAGTTGTTTGGCGCCGTGTAAGTCACGGTCGGGTCATAATAAATCTTGTTGTAATGCGCGGACCGATAATAGACCTCGCGATAAGCGGAGTTCCTTCCGTCCGGCATCCAGCCCCAGGCCATACTGCCCGAGTCGTCTATAGAAACAATAATGTTGGGCGGAATTTCACTTTGCACGCTCAACGGCAGGTCAGACAGGTTCATGGTCTGTGCGGATGCCCAGGCGCTGATCCCGGATAGCATCGTCGCGGCAAACATTTGCACGCCTTTGTGCAGAATACCTTTGGCCTGCGGGGTGTTTTGCTTAACTTGCATCATCGTTTCTCCATACATACCGTATTGCATATTTTTTCAGGCAGCTCACGGCCCTGAACCATATTGGGTAACTTCAGCACCGGTCACACAGCCACCGGGACAAATAAACACGCTTTCAAGGATTGCCTCTGTAGACATATCTGCACCCTTGGAGACAGATGTCACACGATAGGTCGGTCGGCTGGAGGCAGAATTGGTGGGCGCATAGTTCAACTCGCCACTGGCAGCGCCATCTCCGATGTATTCGATAACACATCGCGGCGGCTGGATTACCTGGCCGACAAAAGTCGCGGTCTGGCCGGCGGCAGTCCAGAATGTATCGGATTCGCGCCAATCGGCCGGGAAAGATCCGTAACTGAACACTGTGCCGGTCTGGGCCTGCACGTTGGCCTCACATGACGACAATCCGCCTTCAGCACCATGAAAAGCAATCGTCGCGCTTTGCATGTTGCTGACGATACGTTCGTCCAGCGTTATGGTTTGCATACCGCTCACGCCGAACAATGTCACAACAAACAGCAACACGAGGCCGGTTAGCAATACAGCACCGCGCTGTGCGGCCGGGCTCGCCTGCTGGCAGGTTGCGAAAGGCGCGGGGTTTCTTTGTGTGCTCATGTTGCTGCTCTTCTTGCTGTGCTTCAATTTACATGCTGTTTTCAATTTACTTACCGACTTTCAATTTACGTTAGATACGGGACGGGCCCTGGCCGCTAACCATTTGAAAGATTGCCGCGTAACGCAATAGTCTGCGTAAACACCTGCCTTGCCTTGCCGTCTGAAAACGCAATATCCTGTACATCAAGCAGGTCATATTGCTGTTGGTCGTCATCCAGCGGCTCGTTATCCGATACCGCAAGAATGGCCACCCTCACCGTCATAATCTGCGTCCAGTCGGTTACATTGTTCCCGGCTACGTACTGCGTAACCGTAAAGCGCTGGGCTGGGTCAGTCGCCACCCCATACAGCACTTGCATATTTTCAATACCCGAAACAAGTGCAACAGGATTCCGGTTGGCAACGCCATCAAACACCCGGCAATAAAGCTGGTCGTCATCGCCGATAAAAAAAGTCATATTCACGTATTGGGTACTGTCGGCTGTTAACGCAATTCCTTCGCAGTCGGTCATCAACCCATCGGGGTCACCCTGCAGGCGAATACGCAACACATCGGTACTGGCCGCCACCTGAACGCCGCCAACCGTGCCGCCAAAGTCGTTTTCACCGCTGATCAATGCGAGCGCGTCGAAATCACCCTGGGCCTGCCAGATTTCGTCGACCCAGGGTTCAAGGTCTTCGGCGTACTCGGCCATCTGGAATTTGCTGACCAGCGTGGAAGCGAACAGATCGGAGTTAATAATGGGGCCTGCATTCAGGTAACCGGCCTGCCGGGTTGCCGATGCAATAAAACTCATGCCGAATCGCGCGGCTTCCTGCATCGAGGATTGCGCCCTGATCACATCGAGTGATTGCCTGCTGCCTACAAAGACCTGCAGGATGCCTGCAACCATGAATAGCCCTATTACCATCGAAACCATCAATTCGATTAATGTAATACCGCGTTGCCGATGCTGGCCGCGCCGGTTTATTCGCGCGCAGAAGTGGTTTGCTTTTTTTGCAGTCACGTTCATTTTTCCAATCAATAGTTATCGCAAGTACAGGGTTTAAGCAGCACAGCGTTTCAAATCTGCACGGTCAGGCTGGTACATGCCATATCACTGGCACTGGCAGGATTGCAGCCCTTGCCTGTGTCGCCATCGCGCTCTTCATCCCAAAACACCCGGATGGTAAATACCGAACCCACCACGGTAGTGCCGGAAACTGCATTCTGGACGAAGGCAACCGCCAGTGCTCCGGCTGGCAGATTCGAATTCGTCATCGACTGCTGCCATTGGAACAGGTCAAAGGCCGCCAGGGTTGCCTCGTCGCAGGTAGTTGCTGAACAATCAGTTGCTGCAACCGCGGCGGGATCGGCCAGGTACGCGCTGGCTGCACCAAGGCGTGCTTCATTGCGGTTTGCGCGCATGCGATCAACGATATCAGCCACCAGTAAATCAGCCTGCGTGCGGTGATAGGTGTTGCCGGATTCGCGGACACTGACCGCCTGCATGCCAGCTACACCCAGGATACCTACAGCGAGAACAAAAACGGTGACCAACACTTCTATCAGCGTAAAACCGCGGCTTTGTTGAAATGACTTGCTTTTCATAACCTGTTTCCTGAATCCGGAAGTACTGTGCATTAGCAACCCGGGTTACCTTCATAGCGGAGACTGCCTACCGAACTGATACTCATCGCGTGACCCTCGATCGACGATGAGGTGTCTTCGTCACAGATACCTATAATCACAGCACCGACGGGTGTTTTGATGCCACTGGCTGTGAAGGTGAGCGTGCCGCCGCTGCCATCGGTGCCTACGCGCAGATCATCGTTGCCGTAGTTCACGTCGATTAGCGTGTCGGTGCCTGCGTCGAGTGTCGCATTGCCATTGATATCCGAAAAAATAATCCAGCCATCGCTCCAGTCAGCGGTGCCCGAGCAGCTGGCCTGGTTATCGCTGGCACAAATCGTCACATTGGTCTTGTCAAAAATGGCCTGTCCGCGCGCACCTTTGATCGCACTGGCAAGCGCATCACGACCGGAAATCACGCTGCTGCTTTTAATCATGGTCTGGAAACCGGGGCCTGCTATCGCAGCAAGAATGCCCGCGATACCCAGCACGATTAGTAATTCCAGCAAGGTAAAGCCCGCAAGACTCGATCGCGGATGTAAGGTTTTTGAATACATTTCAGCTTTCATCTGTGCTCGCACCCGCCGGTGCTACTCGAATTTGATGCCGGGAATACCGAGAATCTACCAATCGCGTTGTTGGACAGCTTAAGTGTGGTAGAGGACTGCGACACTCGCCAGATCGGGGGGCATGAGTGGTCGTATTTGGCCGACGAGCGACGCGATGTGCCAGCACAAAGTGAAACGAAACAATCGGTGATGCCGCTGGCGGGGCACCCTTTTATAATTTTTTTCTTAGTGAGAACAGGCGCTTAACAAAGATATGACGACGCTGGGAAGCCGGTTTTCGCGACCACTTTATTCAATGAGACGCAATTCACGCGGCATGGAAAAAGTGATGTTCTCCGGCGCACCCAGCGCTTCCTGCGGCGCCTGCGCACCCTGTTCGCGCAAAAAGTCGACAACCTCGCGCACCAGTACTTCGGGCGCCGACGCGCCAGCCGTCACGCCGATACAGTTACGGCCCAGCAGCCACTCTGTGCGGATATCAGCCGCGCTATCCACCAGATAGGCAGCCGCGCCGCCACGCTCTGCCAATTCACGCAATCGGTTGGAGTTGGAACTGTTGGGTGAACCAACGACGAGCACAAGATCACACTCCTCAGCCAGTCCGCGTACAGCATCCTGCCGGTTCTGCGTCGCGTAGCAAATATCATCCTTGCGAGGCCCTGAGATCAATGGAAAGCGCTCGCGCAACGCATCGATCACCCTGGCCGTATCATCCATCGAAAGCGTTGTTTGCGTAACATAAAACAATGCTGCGGGATTCATAACCTCAAGTTTATTGACGTCCGCTTCGGTTTCCACGAGGTAAACATCGCCACCGTTGCGCTTGTCGTACTGCCCCATGGTGCCCTCTACCTCGGGATGTCCCTGATGGCCGATCAGGATGCACTCTTCGCCGCGCCTGCTGTGCCTCACGACTTCCATATGAACCTTCGTTACCAGCGGGCAGGTTGCATCGAATACCTTCAGGCTACGGCGTGCTGCCTCCTCCTGCACTTCGCGCGACACGCCATGTGCACTGAAAATTACGATAACATCGTCGGGAACCTCCGCGAGTTCGTCGACAAAAATCGCGCCACGCTCGCGCAGCGAATCGACCACATACTTGTTGTGTACAACTTCATGACGCACATAAATGGGCGCACCGAATACATCCAGCGCACGGTTGACGATATCGATCGCACGATCGACACCCGCGCAAAATCCTCTTGGGTTGGCCAGCTTCAGTTGCATGGCAGGGTTTCACTCGCCTTGTTTTCGGGTAAGTCGGCAATCATTTGCTTTTTATCACCTCGTGCACGTGCACAGTAAAACTGATTTCGCGGCCGGCCAGCGGATGATTGAAATCGACGGTTGCATACTCCGTACCAACCTCCACTACAACGCCCGGCGTCTCGGCGCCAGCGGCATCGCTGAACGAGAGTACCACCCCTGCCTGTAATTCGGTATCCGCGGAAAATTTGTCACGCGCAAAGCGCTGCACGTTATCCTCGTTAACCAGGCCGAATGCCTCTGCGGGATCAAGCTGCAAGGTCTTTTTCTCGCCGGCGCGCATGCCCAGCATGGCCCGCTCAAAACCTGGCAGCATATCGCCAGAACCCATTGTATAACGCAGCGGTGCATGCTCAAGATTGCTGTCGATCACTTCACCATCGGTCAGCGCCAGGGCAAAATTGAGCAAAAGGACACTGTTTTCCTCCACACACATGCACATTTCCTGTTCAGGTTTCCAGCGGCTGCTGTGGGCTTTCCTCACCACCAATAAAAATATCCAGCAGCATCGCTATGGCACCAATCGTAATCGCCGAGTCAGCCAGGTTAAAGGCCGGGAAGTGCCAGTCGCGATAATAAACCAGCACAAAGTCAACCACTTTACCCAGCAGTATGCGATCGATCAGGTTTCCGATTGCGCCACCGAGAATTGCAGCCAGGGAAAAGCACAGCAGGCGCTCCTGTGTGGCAACTCTTGCCAGCCAGATTACCAGCACCATGCTGACCACACTGGATATCGCGGTAAATAGCCAGCGCTGCCAGCCCCCTGCGTCACTGAGAAAACTCCACGCCGCACCCTCGTTGTAAACCAGGGTAAAGTCCAGCATTGGCATTAAAGGCAATCGCTCGTATAACTCGAAATTAACCTGCACCAGGTGCTTGCTGAGCTGGTCGAATATAACGATTACCAGTGCTAGCGCGTACCAGCGCACTGCTGCGGTATAACCCTGCGCGGTGCTCATGCGAACTCCCTGGTTTCGCCGCCGCCGTCGATATTTTCAATACATCGACTGCATAACGCGGGGTGTTCCGGACTGCGGCCCACATCCGCGCGATGATGCCAACAGCGGATACATTTATCGTGGGCACTTTTCTGTACGAGAAGTTTCAGGCCGCGCATCTCCGTCGCTACTGCATCAACAGGTGCCTGCACCACACCCTCAACCACAAGGGCTGCGGAGGTAATCAGTGCAAAACGCAATTCGTCGCCAAACAGCGCCAGTGCACTTGCCAGGTTTTCATCTGCATACAGCGTAATTTCTGCCTCCAGCGAACTACCCAATTCGCCTGCAGCCCGCTTCATCTCGAGCGCACGATTGACTTCCATCTTCACTGCGCACAGCGCCTCCACGGCTGCCGTAGATTCCGGATCAGTGCGCAGCAAATCCTCTAAACCCGGGTAAAGCTCTTCCAGAAAAATCGACTCGCCCCGCTGCCCCGGTATATGTTCATAAAGCTCGTCGGCGGTAAAACTCAAAATCGGCGCCAGCCAGCGGGTGAAAGCCTGGATAATATGGTAGAGCGCTGTTTGCGCCGAGCGTCTCGGCAAACTGTCGGGCTGCATCGTGTACTGCCTGTCCTTGAT
>JBATGO010000340.1:0-1829 GCA_049665845.1 Pseudomonadales bacterium
CGCTGCACCTCGGCATCATCCATGACCTTTTCAAAAATAATATAACCGTCGCGGTCGAACTGCTTGTGCACTTCGGCAAAGGTTTTACCCGCCAGCCACGGCTCCAGCAGTTTGTGGTCGACGCCGGCGATGGGCACGGTAGATGGGATCATGCTGTTCCGGTTATATTTCTCGATTTGCGGCGTGCTTTGCGCAGGGTCAGGCGCGCAACTGTTCTACCCAGGCGTTGTAGCTTGCCAGCATCTGGCCCGAGCCGTATAACGACAGGCAGTGCGCTGTGATTTTTTCGACACCGCCCAGCGTGGCAATACCATAGCTGCCAAACTCGTCGCGCAGCTGCCTGATGATATAGGCAACTTCCTGTTGTTTGCGTCCGCTTGCCAGCGCGTTTTTCGAGCGTAAATAATCGCGGTGTTGTTTGAGCGCATCTTCCAAAGCGTCGATGCCGAGGCGATCGCGGGCGCTCAATGTGCACACCGGGCGTTGCCACGCGTGTTGGCGCTCGCTGCGGTGCAGCACCTGGGTCAAATCGTTGGCAGCTTTAGTGGCCGCAGCGCCAAGGTCGGATTTATTTACCACCATGATATCCGGCACTTCCATGATGCCTGATTTGATGAACTGGATGCTGTCACCCGAAGCGGGCTGCACCACGTAAACCGTAGTATCGACAATATTCGCGACGTCAATTTCTGACTGGCCGACGCCGACTGTTTCTACCAGCACCAGGTCGTAACCGGCCAGCAGGGCCCTGCTCATTGGCCACACTTCGGGGGCGAGGCCACCGAGTTGCTGGCGGCTGGCGAGCGAGCGAATAAATAAATTGGGATGTTGGCCAGCGCTGGTCATGCGCAGGCGATCACCGAGCAGCGCGCCACCGGTTTTCGGGCTGGAAGGATCCACGGCGAGGACCGCTACCTGCAGGTCGCACTGGCACCAGCGTTCTATCAGGGTTGAAAGCAGCGAGGATTTACCCGCGCCTGGCGGGCCGGTAATGCCGATCAGGTGGCCGCCCTGTGTGAGCCGCTGTTGGTCGAGCGTTGCGAGTAATTGCAGCGCCTGCTCGCGCATGCCTTCGCGTTTGTCGTCGATCAAATTCAGCGCCGCGGCAACGGATTGGCGGTCGGCCCGTGCAAGTCCAGCGGCGAGCGCCTTGATATCAAACGCCTGCAGCGCGGTCATGCAAGATTCACCTTCACGTATGTTTTATTACAACGCGCCAAAGGCTGTTAACTGGTTACTGGTTCTGGCGAGGTCGATCATCTCGGCCATGATTTTATTCAGGTCGGAGTCCTTGGGCGTATACA
The DNA here is from genome assembly GCA_049665845.1 of Pseudomonadales bacterium. Classification (GTDB taxonomy): domain Bacteria; phylum Pseudomonadota; class Gammaproteobacteria; order Pseudomonadales; family UBA7434; genus UBA7434. Next base: position 1,305 of record JBATGO010000340.1, read on the forward strand.
CGGCGGCAATCCCGCTGGCCTTCAGCGCAGCGTGCTCATCTTCAGGAATGATGCCGCCGATGGTTACCGGCAAGGTACCCAGCCCGACTTCGCGCAGGCCCGCCAGCACCATATCGGCCATCGCGCTGTGGCTGCCCGACAGCACGGAAAGACCCACCATGTGCACGCCTTCTTCCTGCGCGGCGGCGACAATTTGTTGCGGTGTTAAGCGAATGCCTTCGTATACCACTTCCATGCCGAGCTCGCGCGCTTTCACTGCAATCTGTTCGGCACCGTTGCTGTGACCGTCGAGCCCGGGTTTGGCAACCAGCAGCTTGATGGGCCTGCCAAGCTCCGTACCTGTTTTTGCCACGCGCTCGCGCAATGCAGCTTCGCGCACTTCGTCGCCGCTGTGCTGCCCGCTGATGTCGATACCGGTGGGCGCGCGGTATTCGCCAAACACCTCACGCAAGGCACCGGCCCATTCACCAGTGGTGACGCCAGCGTGTGCGCAGGCAATCGAGGCGGGCATGATATTGTCGCTGC
>JBATGO010000341.1:0-2262 GCA_049665845.1 Pseudomonadales bacterium
CCCTAACTCTGCTGACAGAAAAGTAGTCGTTAACGCACAGTCTGGCATTGTGATCGTGCGCGCTTCACCGCAGGAAATTGAAACCGTCCGCGAATATCTGCAGTCCAGCGAGCTGATTATGCGCAGGCAGGTCATCCTGGAAGCGAAAATTCTCGAAGTAACACTGAGCGATGCTTTTCAATCGGGCATCAACTGGACCGCGATCGGTAATCCCTCGGCCGGCAAGACCATTATTGGCTCGCAGGGCGCCGCGGCGATACCAAATGTGGGCATACCGGGTTTTACGGCCGTGCCGGGCGCAACAGGTATTCCCGCGGCGAATGACTCAAACGGCATTTTCGGCCTCTCGTTAAGTCTCAACGACTTTACCGGCATTATCGATTTACTGGAGACACAAGGTACTGTGCAGGTGCTTTCCAGCCCGCGCATCTCCACGGTTAACAACCAGAAGGCGGTAATAAAAGTTGGTACCGATGAGTTCTTTGTTACCGAAGTGACCAATACAGTGACCAGTTCAAGCGGCGGCACCACCGAAACGCCTAGCGTTGAATTGACGCCATTTTTTTCGGGCATTTCACTCGATGTTACGCCGCAAATTGGTGGTGACGGATCGATTGTATTGCACGTACACCCTGCGGTTAGTGAAGTGACGGAGCAGCAGCGAACCTTCACTGTCGGCAGTGACACCTTCAACTTGCCGCTAGCGCAAAGCAGCATTCGCGAATCCGACAGCATTATCTACGCTGAAGACAACCAGGTAGTGGTGATTGGCGGCCTGATCCAGAACGTCACGCAGGATAACAATGCAGCAACGCCGTGGATCAGCAGGGTGCCGGTATTGGGCGCTGCATTCAAACAAAAAGACCAAAGCTCGGTAAAACGCGAGCTGGTGATTTTGCTCAGGCCACGCGTGCTATCGGATGATGCATCGCGCGCAAATATTGCCGACAGCTTGCAGCGCATCAGGGGTATGCGAGGCGAGATCAGCGGTACGCGTTTCTAGGCGGGAATTGGGGAATCCATGTACGAACAACATTTTGGCTTCAAGGAGCTGCCATTTTGCCTGACGCCGGATACACAGTTCTACCTGAACTCCAGGTGGCATGGCGAGGCGACGACCGTGCTAAACGTCTGTATCCAGCAGGGCGAAGGATTCGTAAAAATCGTCGGCGAAGTTGGCACAGGCAAAACCATGCTTTGCCGGCGGTTACTGAATTCGCTGTCTGACGCCTACCTGCCAATTTATATCCCGAATCCCTCTCTGAGTGCCGAAGGCCTGTTCCATGCGATCGCGCATGAGTTGGGTATAGAAATGGCTGAGGCCAATTCGCATATTGTCTTAAAGGTGATTGAAGAAGAATTGATGCAGCTCGCGGTGCTCGGGCGCAAACCAATTTTGATTGTCGATGAGGCCCAGTCCATGCCCGCGCAGACATTGGAAGCACTGCGCCTGGTCACTAATCTCGAAACCGAAAAGTTGAAACTGTTACAGGTGGTGTTGTTCGGACAGCCTGAACTCGATGTCATACTCGGGCAAAACGCAATGCGCCAGTTGGTACAGCGTATTACCTTTAGCTATCACCTCAAACCATTGGATATGACCGAAGTAAAAGCCTACGTCGGCCATAGACTCGGCAAGGCAGGCTACTGCGGTGAGCCACTGTTTGACAATGACGCGATAGTACTGATTGCCAAAGCAAGCTGTGGCACGCCCAGATTGATCAATGTCCTCGCACACAAGGCGCTGATGTGCGCTTACGGCAAACGTGAAAAATGGGTCGACAGAAATTTTGTCTATGCCGCTATCGACGATACAGAGGGTGTGACACGGCCGGGTTGGTCATTCTGGCCGCGTCGTGCAGCAAGGGTCGCTTGAGAGAACCAATGGCAAGAGATCGGTAGAAATGAGCCTTATTGCACAAATGCAGCGCGACCGTCAGCAGGGCGAGCCCGACACTCGCACTAACGAGTTGCCGCTGTTCGCAGCAGCCGAGGCAATTGCCGCGAGCAAGCGCAAGCGCAGCTCGCTGCTCGTGTTGGCGCCGGCAATACTCGTTCCGGTTCTGATCATTGTGGCGCCTGTACTGGTTGGCAATCATTTTGCGAAAAATTCGCACGTGCACGCACCGGACACTACCACTGTTGCTAGAACTACTGCTGCCAGAACTACGGTTGCTGGCACTGCTGTTGCCAGCACTGCTGTTGCCAGCACTAAAGAGGTCAAGTCGAACAACGGAGTGCAGCTTGTTGCAGCGCCTGGGT
>JBATGO010000342.1:0-5728 GCA_049665845.1 Pseudomonadales bacterium
GGGTCTCGGTGAAGTCAGTCGCGCCATCGCCGTCGGTGTCCTGCGCACAGTTGCTGTTGAATGCAGACGGCAAACAGGCATCGGCATTGGCTATATCGTTCTGGTCGGTAACCCCGTCGCTGTCTGCATCAGTGACGGAGGACTCGAGATAATCGGCAGTGCCATCACCATCGCTGTCGGCGGCCAGGGTCTCGGTGAAGTCGCTCGCGCCGTCGCCGTCGGTATCCTGCGCGCAGTTCGTGTTGAATGCAGAAGGCTGGCAGGCGTCGGCGTTGAAGGCATCGTTCTGGTCGGTAACGCCGTCCGCGTCGGCATCAGCAACCGATGACTCGAGGTAATCGGCAGTGCCATCACCATCGCTGTCGGCAGTTTCCGTTTCATCGTAATCGGTGACGCCGTCACCGTCGGTGTCTTGCCCGCAAACGACAACAAATGCACTGGGTATGCAGCTATTACCCGGTGCAGGATCCTGAAAATCGAGCATGCCGTCAGCATCGCTATCGATCATGTCGGCGGTATCCTGTGGCTCCGCCTGTTGGATAAAAGCCGCGAGCTCGTCCAGTTCTGTGCTTTGCAGTGCAGGTAGCGAAGTATGCGCGTTTATAGCCGCTTGCAGCGTTAGCGCAGCACCATCGTGCAGGTATGGCGGTTTGGCCCAGGCGGCCAAAATCGCGGGTGTATCAAAACCCGTAAGTGTTGCTCCCAGGCGCTGGCCACTATCGCTGTCGATGGTGCCGATGTCATGCAGCAGCGCGCCCTGCGAGTCTGTTGTCGTCGCAGGTGTATGGCAGCTATTGCATCCTTTGCTCACAAACAGCGACTTACCGTTTTGCGCCGCTGTATACATTGCTGCTGCAGATGGCCGGAATGGGCTCGGGGGCACTACCGTTAAAGAATCGACGTAAGCTGCCAGTGCATCGAGGTCAGCACTCAAACCCGCTTTTGTCGGGCCGAGCGTGTCGACCGTCGCATCGTAATCGGCCTGGTTCATTAAACCGGTGCCCAGGTTCAAGATACGAATCTGGTTTTCAAAATCCTGGACTTCGTCGAAGTTGCCGGTCCAGTGTTGCCGTCCGTGACCCGTGCCGCGCCCTAGCAGTGATATCGTGCGGCGCAGTCCCTCGCCCATGCCACCCAGATCCCAGGTGCGACCGTCGTGCTTGCCCTCCTTGTGACATGCAGCGCAACTCATGTAGTTATCCAGCGATAGTCGATCGTCTGCAGCATCGTAAAACAGCTGTTTGCCCAGCAGCACGTCAGGCGCAAGCGTTTCAGTGCTGACGGTGTTGATCGATGCCAGGATATTGGACGCCGGCAGATCGGTTTCCAGCATTTGCGTCAGATCAAAACGCGAGATGCTGCGATCCATAAAGTTGTGCACGTAGGCGATGCTGCCATCGGTCGAAAGCGCAACGCTTTGCGGTGCCAGCCCGGTCGGTAGTCGCATCAACTCAAAGCCATTTACGGTATCAAAAACCGCGAGTTCACGACTGGTCTCAAGCGTTACGAGTACGTAGCGATTATTGCCAGTCAGCGCAGCATGGGTTGCGACGCTGGAATTATCATGGTCGATACGCAGGGAAGTGTCTTCGGTTTCCGTAGCAAGGGATATGCGCGAAGTATTAGCTCGCACTGTAGAGTCGAAGGTCATACCAGCTTTCATTCTGGTTGGCCCTGAATCGATGTTGTCCTTTTTTGAAGGAACGTAGGCATAGACATCGTCAAAGCTGACGACCGGCGCACCCAGGTAGTTTGGCATGCCCGGCCCCTGGCTCTCCGACTGGCTGCGGTTGTCGTGGGTAAGCGCAATAGTATTGGCGAGCGTCATCGAAACCGGATTGACAGCGAAAATTTCCGCGGTCGCCGCAGCTGTATTGACCGAGGCGGTATGCTCGCCTGGCATTGGCGGCGTGATGAAATTACTTACCAGGATCCGGCTATCGTCAAAACTCATCGACAGGTGACGGGGCAATCCGTTTAAATCAAGCGAACCGGTTACAGCGTGGCTGCCTGCGTTGCGACGCTCGAGTTTCGCTTTTGCCTCAAGCACGATGAAATATTCACTGCCTGCGCTATCAAAAACTATACCGTGCGGCTCCGAGGCGTAGGGCAAGTTTATTGTTTGCTCTACAGTGAGCGTGCCGGTATTTATAATCGAAAGAGTTGCATCGCCTTTATTGCTGACAAACACCTGATTGGCGCCGGGGCGAGAGGCGATCGCCCAGGGCTTGTCACCCACCGGAATTTCCGCAACCACAGTGCCCTGGTCGTCGGCAACAGTCACTGAATCGTTGTCCGGATTGACATTCCAGATTCGATCGTTGCCATTGTCCTGGCGCACCAGAAGTGAACTTGAATTTCTTGGTGGTTCAGGCAGCGCCACGATCACGCCAGGCAATACAAAATCGACAGGTGTGATCGATGTGCCGCGCGCAGTTGGTGTTGCAAAGTCTGCAGTTGATTGGTCGTCGATGATTACCCAGCTGTTTCCATCCTTGCTGGCCTCAAGAATCCAGCGCACTGGGTCGCGCTCAACCGCATCGTTTGCAGTCGTGAATTCGTAGCTGTCCAGGATCGTGTTTACGCCAAAATCATAAACCAGTGCACCTTTATTGTAATCGCGCCATTTGGTCCCGGTATTGTTATCGTCAGCCTTGGCAGCTTCTGTACCAGCAGGATTGTTGCCGCCCGGTGAAATCTGCCCTGTGCTGAAAACCCTATTGCCATCATGTAAAAAACTGAGCTCGGCGATTTGCACGCTGTCTGCTGTTGCGTCGTCGCGCAGCTTTACCGGGGTAAAGCGATAGTAGCGGAATCCTGGTTGCTGCAGTGGCGTAAGCTGCGCGTTTGCCCAGTTGCCGTGGTCGCCACAACTATCGTTGTTGTTATCCTCAATTTTCAGCGTAAGCGTCGCGGCACCCGTTACGTCTACAGCTATCGATTCTGTCGGAGTGGTATCGATAAATCCGCCGGAAGTAAATTGATTGTTGCCATCTACATCCACCGCGAAACGGATGTTGCCGCACAGGCCGTCCCTTGAATCATCCAGGCCAATGTCGGCAAAGAAAGAGAGATACTGCCCGGCCAGGTCGATGTCAATTTCGGAATAACTGTGACCCCCGATGCCCTTCGCATAGGTGAGGCCATTCAATGCAATCGTGTCGCCGTCCCCGGGAGCAGTGTTGCCATTGCTCATGTCGCGTTCGGCAGGCCCGTAGCCATTGGATTCGCTTGCCCAGGGCAGGTCAGAGACATACACCGCGCCATTGAATGAGGGCGGGATAGAGATTTCGTCTCGGATAACCTGCAGGTTTTCGCCAATCGATGGCGTGCCATTTGCATTCAGCGCGAACAGCCAGTAATTACCCACAATCAACACGTTGGGGTTGGCAGGCAGCGTAAGGTCAAACGTGCCGTCACCATTATTGACCGAGTTGACCGGCAGGAAGCGCTGGTCAGTGTTCAGGTGGTGTGTGGTGCCGGATAGCCTGACCAGTGAAAAAGATATCGTGTCCGGACTCGCCGTCACTGTCACCTGGTCGCCGGCTTCAGCCTGCGGCGGTACGTTGCTCAATATCGGGCGAGGCGCCGGCGTGTTGTCGGGGTTGAACAAATAGGGGGGTGCAAAAATTTGGCCATCCAGGTGGTTCGCCGAGCATCCGTTACCGCAGGCGCCGCCACCTGCTGATAGAACCCGCCCATCTTTTAATAACAGCGCGGTTGAATGGTAGTTGCGAGGAATTGCAATGCTGTTGACTATACGCCAGCTGTCAGTCGATGGAGTGTATATTTCTGCCGGCAACACAGAACCCTGGTCACTGAAAATTTTTGCAACGGTATTGCCACCAACAACCAGAACCTCTCCATTGGGTAGAGTGACAGAATTTGAGAGCGCGCGAGGGTAGTTCATCGGTGCACCAGCAGTAATTACCGGCGCAGGCCCGTTCAGGTCTACAAGATATACGTTATTGATTGATGTTGGCGGGTCGGCTCGCCGGTCGCCACCACCAATCAGCATAACCTTGCCGGCGTCGTAGGTAACCGCATTGCCATACATGCGCGCGGTATCACCGATTGGCTGCCCAAGCGACACATTGGCGGCGCCGCCGATCGGGTCGAAACGGTGCCAGGTTTGCGTTGGCCCGCCCTGGAATACATCGCCTTGCGGTGCAACGGCGAGGTGTGCCCACCACTCCAGCGAAAATGCGCCTGTAGGATTGCTCGTATTGTTTATTGCATTTTGTTCGTCTACCAGTGTCTGCATGTTCGCGTTTGCCGTTGCGGTCCACGAATCATTAGCAGGGTTATACATTTCCGATCTATTACCAGCCTGTTTGGCAAAAGTAGAAAACACCTGTCCGTTTGGCATAGTAATGTTGGTGCCATACCAGCGCTGGTCGTTCATGTCGGCGCGTGCGGTCCATGTCAGTGTTGCCGGGTCAAAGCTCGTCGTGCGGCGGTCGTAGGGATTGCCGCCCGAGGCGAGTATGACCCCGTTCTCGAGTGTTGAAATGCCCGCGCAGAACATATCGTGGAAATTATTATCAACATTGGTAAACGCGAGTGTTTGCGGGTCGAATACGCTGGCATGGGTGAATTCCGCGCCTCCTGACGGGAAAGCATTGGTCTCGGTTGAAGACCAGCTAAGTACGCGACCATCGGGTAAATTGGCAGCACTGATTGCGATGTGTGGCCATGCAATGACAGGGCCCCACTGGCCATAAAGTACGCCCGAAAGGCTCGATGTAAGCACACCATCCGCCGGGATGGGCTGGAATACCCCGGCGCCGGTTCGATAGCCAACCTCGAGCACTTGCCCGCCGTACCTTTCAAAAAACTCTACACGAAAGCTGTAACTGCCGGGCGTGAGGTAGATCGGGCCAGTTTGTTGCACTGAACCGTGCAGGCCGTCATTATCGACGACCAGCGCGCCATCGATATACACCCTGGAGCCGTCGTCTGACGTTGCGCTGAAATCGTACTGATCGGCAATAGAAATTTGTACGTTATGGGTAAAAACCAGCGCAAAGGTTTCTGTCTGGGAAGTGACCGAGACATCGATAATATTACTTGTGCCGGTTTCTTCAGGTGTGAGCGTGCTGAAGTCCGGCAACTGATTAAAAGTGCCGTCGTAAACTTCATAATTAAATTGAGCGCAGGCACAGGCTGAGGCGATCAACCCTGCAAAAAAAGAGATAATTTTGGCTTGCGATTTGCGCATAAAATGGTTTGTGACTAACCCGGATGCTTGAGCTGCTATATTACGGTGCAGCGGCCGCATCCTGCGAGGGTAGTGGCTCAAGCGAGCGGCACTATGCGGCACTATGCGGTGCAATGTATTTGACCGATTGTCGAGCGGCTTGCGATATATTCCTGAGAATAAGATTAGCAAGAAACAGACCGAGTTTAAAAAGTCAGTCTAAACAACAGCTTAAATCAAATTCTAGGAACGCCCAAGCGCATTGTGTAAAGAAACCTGACGCTCAATTATTATGCAATTGCTCGAGTGTTTTCAGATGAGCTGTGATGCTGCTTTCACCCCGGAGTATTGCTGGTTACCCATGTCACGACTGGAGTTAACAACAGCGCGCAAGTGGCACCCGGCCCGCTTGTGTGCACCTGCTATTTTGGCAGCGTGGATGATCATTGCCCTGGCCTCGTGTGCAAGACAGGAGCCAGACACATTCGCGGGCAACGGGAAAGAAGGAGCCAGCGGGCAGCTAGTCGC
>JBATGO010000343.1:0-2470 GCA_049665845.1 Pseudomonadales bacterium
ATCTGGGCTTCGCGTCCATTGGCATCGCAACCCACGCCTATTACGAAGCACTCGAGCATGCCGCATCGCGCAGGTTGTTTGATCACTACGTTACTGATTTCGTGCATGTCAAGCAGTTGTTTGTCGATGCCTATGCGCGCCTGGAAGCAATGCGTTTGTTCGCACATCGCGCTACCGACTACATGCGCTCGGCCAGCGCCGATGATCGTCGTTATCTCTTATACAATCCGATGGTTAAGATGAAGGTCACTACGCAGGGAGAGGAAGTGATTAACCTGCTCTGGGATGTTATCGCTGCCAAGGGCTTCGAAAAGGATATGTATTTTGAAAACGCGGTACTGGATATACGCGCACTACCCAAGCTTGAGGGCACGGTGCACGTTAACATGGCGCTGATTATCAAGTTCATGGCGAACTACTTTTTCAAGCCGGCGACATTCAACGACGTACCTTTGCGCCGCGACGCTGCCAATGACGACTTCCTGTTCCAGCAGGGGCCTACGCGCGGACTTGGCAAAACACGTTTTCATGATTATCGCATCGCCTACAGGTCCTGTGATTTGCCGAATGTCAGGGTGTTCCGGAAACAGGTTGCGATATTCAGGCAAATGTTGATGCTGGCCAGGCCGAATAAAAGCCAGGCGAAAGATATCGATTTCCTGTTAATCGTCGGTGAATTGTTTACGCTGGTGGCCTACGGGCAGTTGTTGCTGGAAAGCAGGCAGAAGAAATCCATTGATGATGCGCTAATGGACCAGATATTCGATTTCATGGTGCGAGATTTCTCGAAATATGCCTTGCAGTTGTATTCAAAAACCTCGAGCACGCGCCGGCAGCAATGGTTTTGCAAGCGCATGCTGAAAAAGCCGGTTGCGAATGAACAGCGATTCAATCGCGTACTCGATGATTTTGCTTATGCGCTGCAGGGCACTTACCGCATGAACACCGGAGATGGCCCAGTTGAACAAGGCGCGGGCCAAAAGGTTCAGGCCCTCGCCTGAGCGCATTTCCACGCTGGTTCCTGCCGGCAACTTTCACGCTGCCGTATCCCGGCAACTCGAGGTGAAGAGGCTGTAATTTTACGTGCAGCGGCGCTTCTGCGACAATCGCCCCACGGCTTTCCTGAAAGCCGGTTATTGCAGGGATTCGCCGCATAGGTTTTTTTTTCAAATTTTATTGGAGCTGAGCGGGCCGCTGTGCAAACGGGCAAGTCCAGTGAATGGGTGGTGCGTTGTCGTGAAACATGAATTACAGGTAGAGCTGCTGAGGGAATTGATTGCGCAAGTCGACGAGGGTCGCAATGATGACGCAGGCGTGCAGTACAAAATGCCTACCTTCGCCTATATCAACGAAAAAATCGCAGAACGGGAATGGGAGCTTTTGTTTCGCCAGCAACCGCAGCTTGTTGGTATGTCGGGCGACCTGCCCGGCGCAGGCAGTTATTTCACCGTCGAGGAATTTGGCGTACCGGTGCTCGCCACGCGCGATGAACTGGGTGTGTTTCGTGCATTCGTCAATGCCTGTCGCCACCGCGGCGTGAAGGTTGCCACGGATACACGTGGCGTAGCCAAAAGGTTTGTCTGCCCGTTCCACGCCTGGACGTATGCCAGCGACGGACGCCTTACCGGTGTGCCAAGGGAGGCCGATTTCGGTGCGGTCGACAAACAATGCAACGGCCTGATCGAACTGGCCGCGGTTGAGCGCTACGGCATGCTGTGGGTGCATCCGCAGCCCGGCGAAAAACTCGATATCGACGCGCTGCTGGGTACAGCGCTCGCTGAAGAAATTGCCTCTTTCAAACTCGAGAGCTATTTATACGCGGGCAATAAAAATATCGACAGGCGCCTGAACTGGAAACTTGCCAACGATACTTTTGGTGAGACCTACCATTTCCAGAAACTGCATCGCGATACTCTCGGCCAGGTTTTTTACGGCAACAACCTCGCTTACGAGGCATTTGGCAGGCATCACCGCTTCGTTACTGCGAGCAAATCCATAGACCAAGTTCGCCAGCGGCCAGAATCCGAGTGGCGACTGTCGCACGGCGCGCTGCTGATCTACTACCTGTTCCCGAATGTGCAGATGATATTCAACACCGGCAGGTTAAGTGTTGTACGTATCTACCCGGTGCAGGACAAGCCTTCAAGGTCGCTGACCCGTATCGTTACGTACTGCGAAGCGGAGCTCGCGCACCTGGTGTTGGGATCCGATATCGATGCAGCGCAGGCCACGCGCACGGTTACCGATATCTACGATCCGAATAAACCTGCCGGGGCCGTGGCAACGCTGGAGGCGACCATGGAAGCGTTTTACAGCACGGTCGAAAAGGAAGACTATGCGATGGGCGAGTTGCAACAGCGTGCGGCCGAAAGCGGCATGCTCCCCGAAGTGATGTTTGGTCGCAACGAGGCGCCGCTGCATCATTTCCACAATTCGTTTCGCGAAGTCCTTGGCATGGACAGCCTGGAGC
>JBATGO010000344.1:0-2273 GCA_049665845.1 Pseudomonadales bacterium
GGAGTTGGCACAGATTGCGCAGCGAGTGTCCGTCGAATACCATATCGATGCGCTTGGCTGGCAGGAAACAGCAAATTATATCCGGCACCGCCTGATCACTGCAGCGTTGCCGGGAAATGAACGACAAGCCAGCAGGGCGTTTGATTCGGTCGCGATGGCTGTAATTTTTTATTTTTCTGGTGGCGTACCACGATTAATCAATACGCTTTGCGATATCGCGCTGGTGCATGCCTATGCAATTGGTCTGCAGACGATCAACTACAAAGTTGCCTTGGAAGTAGTTGGCAACCGGAAAATCGGCGGTGTTAACCGCTTTGTGAAAAATACTGAACAACTGGTTCTGGTCCGCAAGCGCGTGCTGGAGGCGGTTGGCTTCGATCTGGCAACCGCGCTGGATTCGCCCCGTGTTGATACATCTGGCACTGCAACAGCGAATGCAGATGAAAAGCCAGCGCATACCCATCCCGGCGCACACGGTGGCGGTTACAGCTAATTCGCAGCTTGCTAAAAAGTAAAAACATTCGTCACAGGAGTTTTACATTGTGAAAGTAGTGATGGTTGGTGCCGGCTATGTGGGCCTGGTTTCAGGCGCCTGTTTTTCGGAATTTGGAGCCGACGTGACCTGTGTCGATCTTGTCGAAAGCAGGATAGCTGCGTTGCGCGCGGGTAAGATGCCAATTTACGAGCCGGGCCTGGAGCAACTGGTTGAACGCAACGTTAACGCGGGTCGATTACATTTTTCTACCTCGCTGGCCGACGAAGTTCCGGCCGCCGACGTGGTATTTATCGCCGTCGGTACGCCCACGCGTCGTGGCGATGGTCACGCTGACCTGACATATGTTTACGCCGCAGCGAAAGATATTGCTAAATACCTGGATGGTTATACGGTTGTTGTTAACAAGTCGACTGTGCCTGTTGGCACTGCAGCACAAGTCGCGAGGATCCTCGGCGAGGAAAACCCTGCTGCTGATTTTTCTGTGGCTTCCAACCCGGAATTTTTGCGTGAAGGCGCGGCCATTGGCGACTTCATGCGACCGGACCGCGTCGTGCTCGGCGTTGCAGATGAGCGCGCCGAAACGCTGCTTCGCGCCTTGTATCGACCGATAAACTTGATCGAGGCGCCCATCCTGGTTACCAACTGGGAAAGTGCCGAGTTAACCAAATATGCTGCAAATGCATTTCTTGCTACCAAGATCAGCTTTATCAATGAAATCGCGAATTTATGCGAGGCCGTTGGCGCAGACGTACACGATGTCGCAAAAGGCATGGGGCTCGACGGCAGGATTGGCCGCAAGTTTGTGCATCCGGGCCCTGGTTACGGGGGATCATGTTTCCCGAAAGACACGCTGGCAATGATTCGAATCGCCCAGGAGCACGAGGTGCCATCCCGAATTGTTGAAAGCGTGGTTGAAGTCAATGCTGCCCAAAAAGCCAGGATGGTTAGAAAGATACGGGCAGCGCTGGGTGATCTTTCAGGAAAGAAAATTGCCATATTGGGATTAACTTTCAAGCCCGGTACAGACGATATGCGCGACGCGCCATCGTTGTCGATGATACCCGCCCTGCTGGACAAGGGTGCGACGATTGTCGCGCACGATCCACAGGGCATGAATGAAGCGCGTGAACATCTACCTGCTTCGACGGGGTATGTGGATAATATATGGGATGCCATAGAAGGTGCCGATGCAGTGGTATTGCTCACGGAGTGGAATGAATATCGCAATCTCGATCTGCTGAAAGTTAAAAAACTCATGCGCGGCAACGCATTTCTGGATTTTCGTAACGTGTATGAGCGCAAGAATATGGAAAATATGGGTTTTGAATACTCGGCAGTAGGCCGTTAAATAGGTATTTTAGCTGCGCCAACAGACATCGATTTTTATGAAACATATACAAGATTGCAAGATTGCGATCATAGGGCTTGGCTACGTTGGGCTGCCCCTTGCGGTTGAATTTGGCAAGCAATATCAGACGATTGGCTTCGATATCAATGCTGCCCGTGTCAACGAATTACGCAGTGGCAAAGACAGCACGCTGGAAATCAGCGCAGCCGAGCTGGATTCGTGCGGTCAGCTTCGCTTCAGCGCAGACGCTAAAGCGCTCGCTGACTGCGATATTTACATTATTACTGTACCGACGCCTATCGATAACAGCAAGCGTCCGGATCTTTCACCGCTTGAGTCCGCATCGCGACTGGTTGGCGAATATATTACGCCCGGCAACATCGTTGTGTATGAGTCTACCGTTTATCCGGGCTGTACCGAAGAGATTTG